>DATNCH010000152.1:0-5376 GCA_035571655.1 Pyrinomonadaceae bacterium | reverse complement strand
TCGAGCAGTTCTGGATGCTTCCCGTACTCGGCCCATCCAGCCGCGGTTGAACCAACCTTCGTATCCTTCACATTCCGATCCGCGCCGTGTTCCAGCAGAAATTCAATCATCGCGCGGTGTCCGTTGAGCGCAGCGTAGTGCAGTCCAGTGCCGGCGTAATCGAAACCTTCGGGAACAGCGTTGATTTCAGCGCCCTTCTCCAACAGCAGTTGCGCGGCGTCGATGTGGCCGTGCATGCACGCGTACACGAACGCGTTGTTGATAATCTCCTGTCGACCCTGCGACCACGACTTCTCGACATGACCAAAGGGCCAATCGTGGTCCATCAAGTTCCGCACCGGCCTCGATTAAGACTCTCGCCATCTCCACGTTATTCGGTTGACTGTTGCCGTCCAACACCACGCACTGAAGCAACGTTGGATGGCTTTGCGTCGAACCCGAAGTTGCGAGCGAAGGATCCTTCGCGACCAGAGCTTTGAACGTCTCGAGGTCGTCGGATCTAACTGCCTTTATTGCCGGATGAAATTTCGCATTCATGATCAGTTCACTCTCGAAAGGAGATTGTTCCACAGATTGCACAGATCACACAGTTGACCGCTATAATCGCTCCATGCCACAGGATCCATTAGCAACTTCGGGACTCCCTCCGATCAAGCGTAAAGACGTCTCGAGAGAGCCTAAACCCGTCGAGCCGAAGTTTCTGATCCTCGTCGTGGATGATTCCGCGGATAACGTGGCTTTGCTTAGTCTTGATCTTCAACAGCAGGGCTACAGAGTGGTGACGGCTAGTAATGGTGAAGACGCAATCACCGTTGCTACCGGTGTGCTGCCCAATTTGATCCTGATGGATATCAACCTGCCGGCGTTGGATGGGCTGGGTGCAACGCGCAGAATCCGCGAAAACGACGCATTGCGCGACGTACCTGTGGTTGCGATCACGGCGTTCGGCACCGAAGGCTTTCAACGCGCCGCCTACGACGCAGGCGTGTCAGGCTATCTAACCAAACCCCTCGATCTCGACCGCATGCATCAACTCATCGCCCGCCTCCTCTCGCCGAGCGGATCCGGAAGCTTCAGCGGTCAGATCAACTCTTGAGTTCCACGAGGACGAGTCGAATGGTCGTGGTGCCGATGTTTTCGGCCCAATGCGTCACGGGATCGCGATAGACGACGTCGCCTGCTTTGAACTCTCCGTCGGTGACGGTTCCGTCAGCGGCGTGGTTGCGGAATTTGCCGCCGTCAATCACATAGATTACGTACGCGGGATGCGAGTGGGTCTGTTCTTTGTCGCCGGGCTTGAGAGTCGCTTCGAGAACACGCACGCGAGCGTTTTCGAGTTTCTTTGCGATCGTCTTCGCGTTTACGACAGCCGGATCCTGCTCGCGTGAAACACTCGCGTCCCCACGAACGAATCCAGCAACGAACAACACCACTATGAAAATAAGGGTTCGTTTCAATTTAATCTCCTTTTTAAGATGATGCGTAGTGTAATCTACAACCAACCACTATGATAATCATTGATCATTTAGCATGAACGCTATCGACGTTGAAAAACTCTCGCGCACTTTCAACGGTCTCAAAGCCGTCGACGACGTCTCCTTCTCAGTCGAAGGGGGTGAAATATTCGGTTTCCTGGGCCACAACGGAGCGGGCAAGACGACAACCATCCGCATGCTCAGCGGCCAGTTGCTGCCAACTTCCGGACGCGCCCAGGTGGCCGGCTGCGACGTGATCACCGAACAACGTCGCCTCAAACCACTCATCGGCGTCGTTTCAGAACATCAGAATCTCTACGAAAGAATGTCAGGCCGCGAGAACCTGGAATTTGCCGTGCGTCTGTACGACCAGGACGTGCGCCGCGTTAACGAGACGCTGAAACAAGTCGACCTCCTCGACAGAGCAAAAGACAACGTGCGTACCGATTCCAACGGCATGAAGCAGCGGCTCCTGATCGCTCGCGCACTGCTCCATCGCCCGCAAATAATTTTTCTCGACGAACCAACTCGCGGATTGGATCCGGTTGTCGGACGTGAGATTCGTCGACTAATCCTCGATCTCTCACAGCAGGGCGTCACAATCTTCCTAACCACTCATTACATGGAAGAGGCAGACCAGCTTTGCAGCCGCGTCGCATTTCTGAGCGAAGGACGAATGGTCGCGCTCGACACTCCGAAGAATCTCAAAGTCGCTCATGGTCAAAACTCTGTAAAGGTTACCTTCGAGAACGGCGAGAGCCTCAGCATCGATCTGAACGATCCCGATGCTGGAAAACAGTTAGAGCAACTCGTGAACGCCGGTCAGGTGCGTACGTTACACACTGCTGAAGCAACACTCGAAGAGGTTTTTATTCAGATGGCCGGGAGGGAGTTGTCGCAATGAATCCAGGAGTTGTCGCGGCCATCACCCGGAAAGATGTTGTCGACGCGATCAGAAATCGCTACCTCCTCACTGCTCTGATCACGCCGTTGTTTCTCGCGGTTCTGTTTCGCATCCTGCTGCCCGGTCCTAATCCGCGCAACCTGCTGACGGTGGTCGTTTACGATCCCGCCAACTCAGTCGTCGTCGCTGCAATACGCCAAGCGCAGGAGATGAGCGTGGTCGATGCGCCTTCGCCTGACGCAATAGCAAGCGAGGTTCAGAAGCGTAAAGCGATCGCTGGATTGGTCGTGCCTCCGAACTTTGATGCAGACCTGACTGCCGGAAAGCAGCCGCAACTATCCGTCTACTTGAATAACGGGAAGACGATCTTCGAACAGGCTGCTTTTCGACGGCTGTTGGACCAGCACATCAAGGCGGTGGTGAAACAGCCTGAACCCGTTCGCCTCGTCTGGATTGATATCGACAAGAGTGCAACCGAACAGAGCGGCGTCGCAGGTGGCCTCGCGCAGATGCTGTTGCCGCTGCTCCTGATAATGACGCTCGGTATGATCGGCTCGATGGTCGTGCCGTTGTTGCTCGTGGAAGAGAAGGAAAAGCGCACTCTCGATTTTCTACTGGCGTCTCCGGCAAGCTTGAAGGAGATCGTTGCGGGCAAGGCCGTGACGGGCGTGGTCTACACGTTTTTGATCGCGGGACTGTTACTCATCGTGAATCGGCAATTCGTAGGAAACTGGCTGTGGACGTCTGTAACAATTGTGCTCGGACTCGTGTTCGTCGTGGGAATCGGATTGTTACTCGGAAGTTTCTTGAATAACACGATGCAGGTGAACACGTGGGCCAGTTCGGTTTTGCTTCTCCTGCTTGCCCCAAGCTTCCCTTCTCTGGGTCTGCCCGCATTCCTGGATACAGCGCTGCGCTTTGTTCCTACTTACTATCTGAGCGAGGCGCTGAAATTGTCGTTAGGCGGGAGCGGCTTATCACGCATTTGGGGACACTTAACTGTGGTGTTCGTTTGCAGCGCGATCGCATTCTCCGCCTCCGCCTGGGCCCTTCATCGACGGCACTGATCTATCGCCGAGGGTCGCAAGGATTTGATGGAGATTTAGTCAGCCACAAAAAGGCACAAAAGGGAGCACAAAAATGTCTTGTTAGATCATTTGTGTTCCTTTTGTGCCTTTTTGTGGCTAATGCTGTGTGCTTAAGACGTTGGTTTCTTTGTGTACCGCTTGAGGATCAAGCGGACGTAGTTGCGCGTTTCGTCGTAGGGCGGGATGGTGTTGCCGAATTTCATTACCGCACCCTCGCCCGCGTTGTAGCCCGCCAATGCCAGGTCTATGCGGCCGTTGAACATCTTCAGAAGATCCTTCAAATAGCGCGTGCCACCCTGAATGTTCTGCGCGACGTCGTAGGGATTCGTCACACCGTACCGCGCGGCTGTCCCGGGCATGAGCTGCATCAATCCCTGCGCGCCTTTCGGACTCGTGGCACCGGCAGTGAAACTCGACTCCTGCGACATCAGACAATAGATCAAAAACGGGTCGACCCCGTGCTGCGCACCGTAGCGCCGGATCAGATTGTCGATTTTGCTGTTGCCTGTGGTCCACGCCTGAGACGACCCCGCACCAGCCACGAGCACATCTTCCGTGATCGACGGCGCTGGTTGATTCGCGAGGGCAATTTCTCTGGCAACCTGTTCGACTTTCGCACGAGCGTCGGCGAGGGCCTTCTCGTCGCCCTCAAACTGCACGCGCGAGATGAGCCCATCTTTGTAGAGCGCGTTCGCCTCTTCGACTCGTTTCTCGAGTCTCTGAACCTCGTTCTGATAGAGGGTGGAAAGCTCGCCGAGACTGCTCTTGAGTTCGCTCTTAGGAGCGGCGGCAGTCTCCTGGGCCTGTACTGAGGTGGGCAAAATTGCCGCAATCACAACAAAGCCGAGCAAAAGCGCGGCTTTTTGAAAACAAGCAAGAATCTGATTGAAAACCAAACACCGATCCTCCACAACAAGCTAGACACCTTAACGGTACGGCCCGTTACGATGTTCCTTCAATCGTTGAAGTTGCCGGAAATCCATATATTATTTCGGGCCGCCCAGCCACCTTCTCGCAGGAGGATCGTCGTGAGTTTTTGTGTGCCTTTTTTGCCTTTTCGTGGCCGATCTTTTCGAATCGCTCGTTGCCGATCCGATACCGCTGCCAGTCTTTGTAGTCGAAGTGCCACCACTCCGCCTCAAAAACCTTGAACCCATCCGCTTCCATCGCATTACGCAGAAGCTCCCGGTGCCAGCGTTGAAGTGAGGTGCCGCCCGGATAATTCGGATACGCGCGGTCGGTCGTCTCGTCATACGTGCTGACCATCTCGACCGGCTTCCCTGTTTTCAGATCGTAGAGCGTCAGATCGACTGCTGCTCCGCGATTGTGACGCGATCCCTTCGAAGGGTCTGCCACAAAGAGTTTCTTGTCCTGCGGCGTCGCGTCCCAGAAGACTTTTGTCACGTACCACGGCCGGTATCCGTCATGGACCAGCAATCCATAACCCGACGACTTTAGTTTGCGATTGATACGAACGAGCGCTTCCGCAGGCGCGCGTTGCAGAAAGGCACGAGGTTGAGAATAAAAAACCGTACCGAACAGATTGTTAGTAGTGGCGTAGCGGACATCGAGCTTGATCGTCGGATCGAGTTTGGTTAGCTCCACGAGATCCGACGGTAGAAAGTCTCCGGTCTCTTGCGGAGGCTGTGCGGCAAGAGCTTCTTTAATAAGAGTGGGCACGGGACGCAAAGGCGTAACTTTGAGCTGCGTCGCCCCCTCCTCTGGACCAAGCGCCCGGCGCTTGAAAAACATGTGGCCCACTCTGAATTGCGTCGCCCGGCCACGTGCATCACGCATGAAGACAAACCGCCCACCAGCGCGTTTTGTCGAAGGCTCAAACTCAAACAGGTTCCGCGAAACCTCTCGCATGCACTCGAGTTCGTTGCTTCGTTTGTAGAACGCACAGAGT
>DATNCH010000151.1:0-51238 GCA_035571655.1 Pyrinomonadaceae bacterium | reverse complement strand
GACTGATTGCCATGGAAAGACTGATGGGGATGTTGCTCGTGATGTTGGCGGTGCAGATGTTCATGAATGGCGTGGCTGATTTTCTCAAGCGATAACAGGCAGTCAGGGATATCTGACGACAACTTTGCCTCAAGAGTCGAAAGTCATTGTTGGATACGGTCAGTACCGTAACGCGGTAGCGTCGGGTCGTGCGTGAGCCTCTCAAATTTGCCAGGAATATCGTATGTTCGAGACTGACCCGACGCTACCGCGTTACGGTACTGACCTTCCCCAAGCCTGAATCCTGACTTTGAGGCAAAGCCACTCGATTCCGTTGGCGCCTTTGAATGCGCTGCTAGGAACAATCTGTGGTTGTGTTATTAAAGTCTGCGGTGACCTCGCCGTTCGCGTTGATCGTGAGGTGGATGTTCTGATGCACTCGGAAATTGTTATCGGGGCCCGGTCCGATAAAGCTGAAGATGTTGATAAGAGTTATATTGTCCGGCCCGTCGGTGAGCGGAACCGTATCCTCATGGGTCACGCCCGTGGCCCGGTACACGTCACCGGTGACCATTCCGACTCCCGATGCGCCCTGCGGCTGAAAGTGGAGTTTTCCATTCACTCGGTTGCCATTCGTGGTCAGGTGAACGTGGACGTGGAGAGTGCCTACAATCTCCACTAACTCTCCGGCCCCGCCATTGGCGCAAGGGATGAAAATCGGCTGTTCAAACTGGATGGACTGTTTGGTGTTTACGACAGTAGCTTGTGAAGATGCCGCTCCTGTTAGATTGAACGTCACCAGTATTATCGCAAGCGTTCGGCTGAGGACTTTTCGTACGAAAAAGAGTCTTCTCATAGTGGTCTCCTGATGAAGAAGTGGGAAAGAACTACGCCGCATCGTAGTCGGGGGTGAAGATCTGTTAGAGGCGGCGGATTCTATGCTGGCAAGGAGGGAGCGTCAATTCGGGAAAAGCCCTATTTTGTCCTCAGGTTGCGGTAAACTGGTCGCGATGCGAAATCACATAATCCTGCTTGTTTTGTGTTTACTAATGTCGGCGTGTGCGAAGAAGCCCGCTGATAACGCGGATGATCCGAAGCCGATTGCCTCGACGGACGTGGTGAAGGCGACACCGCAGGAGACGACGCTCACCCGCGGGCAGTCTGGGGAGATTGTGGTGCCGATCAAGATTGCGAATGGGTATCACATAAACGCGAACCCACCGAGCTTCCCTTACCTCAAAGCCACGGAGCTCGAGGTGCCCCCGGCTAACGGGATCTCTGTTGAACTAATTACCTACCCTGACGCTGTGAAGAAAACGTTCGCTTTTGCGGAAACACCGCTCGCCGTCTATGAAGGTGAAACCGTCGTGAAAGCGAAACTCAAGGCAGATCAGTCAGCACAAACAGGCAAACACAACCTTTCGGCGAAATTACGCGTCCAGGCATGTGATGACAAAGTTTGCTATGCCCCCGGCGTGCTCGACGTGCTTCTCCCCGTGAACGTCCAGTGAAAAAGATTTGGATCATTCTGGCTGCGGCGCTGGGTGCAGGGGCTGTTTACTTTGTGATCGCGGCGGATTACGAGAAGGCGTTCATCGCCGCCGCTGCCGGCGCGGTCTGCTGGTTTCTAAACTACCGGCAACAGATAAAGGAGTCTCTGCGTAAGGAAGATGAAAGTAAGGATGACGAGTCGGATGAGGAAATACGTACTTAACATCGCAATCGTGACGATTGCCTTTTTCGCAGCCGTGCCTTTGGTTAAGGCGTCAGATCAAACTGACGTTCGCAGCACGGTCCAACATGTTTTCGAGCAGTTGAAGTCGCAGAATTACAGCGCGCTCTACGATCTCTTACCCGGCGCCTCGCGTAACCGCATGTCGCGCGATCGTTTCGTGAGTGCGCTCCAGCGCGCGCAGGGGTTCTATCAACTGGATAGCATCGACATTGGCGCGACACGCGTCATGGGCAACCTCGCGGTGGTCGACACGGTGCTTTACGGACGCGTCCTCAACCCGATCCAGGCGGAAGGAAAGATCGTGGTCCAACAGTACCTTCTCCGCGAAGACGGAAAATGGCGAGTGGCGACTGGTGACCAGTCGACGGTGCGAAAGTTTCTGGCGGCGAATCCGGACTTTGGCAAGGCATTTAAAATCCGCCAGCCGCGAATCTACATCAAGCAGGATAATAAATGGATCGAGTTCAACGTGCCTCGCGGCCCGAGGCGGTAACTCGTCTACTGCGGGGAATCGAGTAAGAGCAGATCGTCGAAAGACAGTTGCGCGTCGTCCACGCGTTCGGCGTATTCACCGTGACGAATGCGATGACGCGGCACCTCGAGCGCTTCGCGCACCGCGTCGAGGTGAAAGCGGATGATGCGCGGCGTCAGTCTGACGGATGGGATGCGACGCTTCGCCGCCAGGCGTCGCACGGTCGATTCACTAACCTGCAAGTACGCGGCAAGCTGTTTCGCCGTAAGAAACTCTTCACGCTCCTTTTCTTCCATGGTTCAGCTTTCCTCGCAAAGGCGCAAAGATTCTGTCTTGGCGCCTTTGCGCCTTTGCGAGGAATCTTCCTTACGCCTTCGGAGGCATCGACAGCGCCACACGATAGACCGCAGCGCCGTCAATCTCCACGTCCTTCGTCACCGGCTCTGCACCGTCTCTTTTCACACTCACGCGAAACTTCGCCGCATCCGGAGCGAGCCTGAATTTAAACGAACCTGTCTCCGTGGTAACTCGACTATCGATCTTCTTGGTCGATCCATCTTCCAGGATTCTGAACAACTCAACTTTAATGTTCGGCACGCTGCGACCATCCGCATCGAAAACCGATCCACTGAGAAACGCGATCGCCCCCTCGTCAATCGTCAATATCAGCCGGTCGCCGAGCGAGCGCGTCTTCCCTGCTTTGACCTCAACGTCCTCGATCGTGCCAACACTCAGCCCCGACTTTCGAAACGTCAGGCCATAAACTCCAGGTGTAAGCCGCGATACAACGAAATCGCCGTTCTTCTCGGTCTGCGAGCGCGTCACCTCAGTCTGTCCGCGTCTCACGACCACCGTGACGCCCCCGGGCGTGCCGGTTTCAACCCGAACTTTCCCCTTAATCGCGCCAAGCGTCTTATCCTGACCGACCGCAACGCCGGCGGTGAAGAGTATTATTACCAACACCAGGTGAGTTTTCTTGAATCTCATAGACGATCCTTCACGTATTAGCCTTCACGTACTTCACGTACTAGATTCGACGAAATACAGGGATTTGACGCTCGGGATGATAGCACCGTTTGCTTCCAAAGGTCGCGCCCGTATAATCCTGAGCGGCGCCTCCAGGAAAGACGAATTAATGCCAAGAAGACGCGCGGCTTTTGTAGCGCAACTATCCCTTCCTCTACTGCTTCTGATTGCTCTCGCTATGCCCAGCGTGCCGCAAACGCAAGATCCTGCGGCGACAACTCAACGACCGCGCAAGGTGTTTCCGAAAGAGCAGGAACCCGAAGATGTTTTGAAGTTCGACACGGATCTCGTTTCGGTTGACGTGTCGGCGATCGACAATGATGGACGGCCCGTCAAGAACCTGCGCCAGGAAGATTTCAAGCTCTATTCCGATAATCTCGAGCAATCCATTGCGTTCTTTAACATCGAGAAGCGTGAAGGCGAAGCTCGACCACTCGCCATCGTCTTTGCCCTGGACGTTTCCGGCAGCATGACTGCGGATGAGATGGACCGGCTGCGGCTGGCGCTGCGGTCTTTTTCAAATCACTTATCGGATCATCCGGCTGTGTACGCGGTGATGGCGTTTGGAATGCGCGTGAAAACAATCCAGAAATTTACATCCGACCCCAAAAAGCTGGATGACTCGTTTGAACGAATCCAGCGTGACGCACCAAGCGGATTGTCCACGCACACTTACGACGCCGTTGACGACGCGATCCGGCTGCTGGTTCGAAGCGCGCCACGCACGCGTGAGAAACGCTTGATGAAGCGCGCGGTGCTGGTAGTGACGGATGGTTTTCCCGTCGGCGATACAGTCGCCCCGCAAACGGTGATCGAACGCGCAAACGCTGCCGATGTGAGCGTGTTTGTCGTAACGCTGCCTTCATATTCACGCGTGATGGCGTCGTCAGTGCAAACACCGCTGCCGACTCCACTCGACGTCAGTGGTCTAGCCGAGTTAACAGGCGGCAGAAACGTCTACGCGAACGAGAAAGATTATGCGCCGTTGTTTCGCGCGTTGGCTGAGGAAGTCAGTTCAGCTTACGTACTGGCGTTTTATCCGCCTGAAGAAAAGCGACGCGATGGGCAGGTGCACACGATCCGCGTTGAGGGGCCGCGTGGCTTAACATTGCGACAGAGCCGATCGGAGTATAAGGCTGCGAGTCGATAAATAATTGCCAATTGCCGGTTACCAATTCGGTCGATCGGCAATCGGCTATGTTTCAGTATTCGTCTTCGTCCTCGTCTTCGTCGTAACTCTCTTCTTCTACAATGTCCAACTCGACGGGATCGAGTCCAACAACCTCCAGTTCAGTTCCACACTCTTCACAAGACACTATTTCGCCCTTGTCCGTGTCCAGATCGACATGGACATCGGCATCACATTCAGGGCACGTTCCGGTCGGCACTGTTTATTCCTCCCCGCAATAGGTGAAGGCAAGGAGCACCCCGAGCCGGGGAGAGGTCCTCTACCTTGTAGCAACCAAATCAATCTACCCGCGAGCGCTGGAATTTGCAATACTCTTTTTCCTACATTCTTGGGCCAAGCCACGTTACTTTTTTATAACGAAAGTATTTCCTCGCAAAGCCGCAAAGGCGCAAAGGCACAAAAGAAATGTGCGATATCTCTTTGCGCCTTTGCGAGGTAGATCTTCCCCTCACAATGTGGCTCTCCACACTCCGCTAGACCGTACGAAACCGATCTGAACGCAGGGTTAACCTGACCATCCGGTGTTACCAAACTCGTAGTCGAAAACAACCGCGCGACAAATAATGCCCGCATGTTTCGACTACCCCAAAAACCAACGCGCCGGTTGGCCCTTCTAATCCTGTTTCCAGCGCTTCTGGTCCTCTCGTACTTCGCACTGGCCCGCTCCACCAATCGGCCGGCGCGATCTTCGGCGCACACTCCAGAAGCTGCTGTGAAACGGTCTGCCGCTACAGACCTGGACCAGGACGGACTTCCAGACGTCGCGGAACTCAGGACCTTCAACGATCGCGAAAATTTTCGACGCTGGTTCACGTGGGTTGCCGAAATGCAGTTCTACAAACTCAGCGATCAGTGGAACCCGCAACAACGCGATTGCGCCGGCCTTGTGCGCTTCGCCTGGCGTGAAGCACTGCGCACGCACGACCGTCCGTGGTTTCAGAAAATGGGTGAAACCTACGATCCAATCGCACCCGATCTGACTTCAAATATCACCACGCCGCTTCACGGAAAACTATTTCGCACAGCTTCCGGCACTTACAGTCCCGCGGATCTCGACGACGGCAAGTTTTCCGATTTCGCCGACGCGCAAACGCTGATGCTGTTCAATGCCGAATTCGTGAGTCGCGATCGCGAACAAGCCAAACCGGGAGATCTGCTTTTCTTCCGTCAACCGTGGGTCCAGAAGTTTCCTTTTCACGTCATGATTTTTATCGGCGAACCGCGTGTGGCGAGCGAAAACGCACACGACTGGGTGGTCTATCACACGGGCGCTGCGCCTGAAGATGGAGGCACCGTCAAGAAAGTGCGCCTGGCAGTGTTGGATGGTCATCCTGATAAACGCTGGCGCCCGGTTCAAGCGAATCCGAACTTCTTAGGTTTTTATCGTCTGAAAATCCTGGATTTAAGCCGCAGATCAGCGGCTTAACTGGAGGAACGAACGTGTATTTGAAATCGACTCTGGTTTACGTTGTGGTTATTGCCGCAGCCGTTTGGATCGCGCATTCGCGAGTGCAATCCGCGGCAGCGCCAGCGGTTACTCCGGCCGTCGAAACAGAGATCGACAAACCCTTCTTCTCGCTTTCAAGCAATCGTACGTTCGGCACTTCAGAGAAGCCGGTTCTGTGGTTGGACCACCGGGGAGTGAGCAGTCTCGATTTCCGTGTCTATCGTGTGAACGACCCGCAGCGTTTTTTCGCGCAACTCAGCAACCCGCATCAGATGGGCCAGGATGAAACCGAGCAAGTCGCAAATAATTTTTCAAAACGCAAGTCGCTGCTCGAACGCCTTCGGGCGGTTAAAGTCTGGGCCTACTCGGGAATCAAAAACTATTTTCGAGGACAGTTAAAACACGACACGCGCGTAGCGTTCAATCATGAGTTTCGCGCGTCGGAGATCGTCAACCGTGTTCCTTTGAACGTAGCTGATTATGCGCACGTGCCGCTGTTGAATCCGAGCCAGTTGGTAACGAGCTGGCGCGAACCGTTGCCGGCGCTCGAGAACGAATACGACCGGCGCATGATCCCGCTCGGCAAACGTGAAGCGGGTGTGTATCTGGTCGAAGCTGTTGCAGACGAACAGCGCGCTTACACGGTAGTCGTGATAACTGACCTCGCGATGGTCGAGAAAGCGTCGCCCAACGGCGACCTGCTTGTTTACGCCGTCGATCGTAAAACCGGCGCACCACAGCCGGACGCGCACGTCGACATCGTTAAAGCAAAGAACAGTATTACCAGCGGCAGGACGAACGCAGAAGGACTGTTTCGTACCAGGATTGATTCGGGTGACGACGAACCTGCAGAGGAAACGGCCGCTAAAAACTTCATCATCCTCGCGTCGCATCGAGACAACTTCGCTATCTCCGATCTCGAGTCGTTCTACTTTCTGGATTCGCCATCAGACCACGAGAATATTCAAGGCTACATTTACACCGATCGCCCAATCTACCGGCCCAACCACAGGGTTTTCTTCAAGGGAATCCTCCGCAAATTAACCTCGGATAACGAGCGGTATCGCGCGCTCAAAAGCCAAATCGTAAACATCACCATCAAGGACTCCAACGACGCGACAGTTTCCGAACAGCAATTGCGCCTTTCGAAGTACGGAACTTTCAATGGTGACTTCACGCTCGCCGAAGAAGCACCCCTCGGCAATTACCGCATTGTGGCTGAGACGGACGAAGGAAGCGCGAGCGGGACGTTCGATGTCGCCGAGTACAAGAAGCCGGAATACAAAGTCAACGTAACTACACCGAAGAAGTTTGCGTCCGCCGGTAGTAAGTCAAAGTTCGACGTCGATGCTCGCTACTTCTTCGGGGCGCCGGTGGCCAATGCTGAAGTCAAGTATTACGTCTATCGCTCGCGGTATTACCCATACTTCGGAGAGATGGAAGAGCCCGATGAAGATGATGAGTATTCAGACTACGACAACTATTACGACGAGATGATGCTCGATGGCGAGGGGAAGCTCGACGCTTCAGGTCATCTCTCAGTCGCGTTCGACATTCCCGAAAGCAACGAGAACGACGTTTGGGATTTTCAATACCGGCTCGAAGCGCAAGTCACCGATTCTTCACGACGCAGCATGAACGCGAGCGCGAGTTTGATCGCCACGCGCGGCAACGTTATCGCTACTGCATTTCCCGACCGCTACGTTTACAACAAAGACGAGACCGCGAAGATCACGCTTGAGACGAGGGATTACGAGGGCCGGCCTGTGCCAGGCAAGGTGTCTTTGAAATTCATGTTGCGCACCTGGTTAAAGGTCGAAAACAAGGTCAACGAATACGATTCCGATTACGAGATGCATGAAGAGGAGTTGAGTTCCGGCGAGGTCGTAACTAACAACGAGGGGCAGGGTGTTTTCGAATTCCGTGTCGCGAAGCTCGGCAGTATCGCGATCAAAACCGTGGTCCATGATTCGGGTAAAGAATACGTTTCACTCGGAGGTTTCATCTGGTCCACCGGCGATCCGAATGAATGGTCCGACTCGTCTTACTTCAGCGAAAGCTTCGGCTCGATCAAGTTGGTTCCCGACAAAAAATCATACCGCCCGGGCGACACAGCGCACGTGCTGGCGATCCTTCCCGAAGACGGCGCCAATCTTTTGATGACGACGGAGCGCGAAGGCGTCATGGCGGCGCGATATGTCAACGCCGCCGGCAAGACAGTGGTTCTCGACGTGCCGATCGAGAAGAACTACGCGCCGAATGTTTTTGTCAGCGTCACGTTTGTAAAAAACGGCGACATGTACACCAGCGATCAGCGCCTGGTGGTCCCCGCGCGCGACAAGATGCTGAACCTCGAAGTCATCTCCAACAAGAACGAATACAAGCCACGCGAAACCGCGTCGTACACGATTCTTGCTCGCGATGCGAATGGCTCGCCTGTGCCCGATGCGGAGGTGAGCCTGGGTGTGGTTGACGAAGCCATCTACAGCCTGTCGCCGGATTACTCGGGCAACATTCGCCAGCAGTTTTACGGAATGCGCTACAACTCGGTCGAGACGCATCTTTCGATCTCGTATTACTTCCGGGGTTTCGCGGGTGAGAAACCTGTCGACCTCGCGAGCACCAAGCCTTCTTATCAACTCGCGGATTTCAAGTCCGAAGGCGAGCCGGTCCAGCCCATGATTCGGAAGGACTTCAAAGACACTGCGTTTTGGGAACCCAACGCGGTGACGGGTAAAGACGGACGCGCGACAGTCAACTTTCGTTTGCCTGACAACCTGACGACGTGGCGTGCAACCGCGCGCGGCGTCACCACGGACACAATGGTGGGCGTTTCCAGTCATAAGGTCATCTCGCGGAAAGACGTGATCCTGCGACTCGAGACGCCGCGGTTCCTCACGCAGGGCGACACGGTGACGCTCTCTGGAATCGTCCACAACTACCTCAAACAAGATAAGTCAACACAGATCTCGATTGATATTGCCGGTGCGCAGTTGGTTGGACCAGCACAGCAAACCGTAAACATCGAGAAACAGGGAGAACATCGCGTCGACTGGAAGATCTCCGCGCCGCAGACGGGTCAAATAACACTCCTGGCGAAAGCGTTGACAGATACAGAGTCGGATGCAGTCGAGTTGACTCTCGACGTCGTTCCGCGCGGGCTGCGCGAGAACAAAACTGAACGATGGACCACCACTGACGAGAGTGCGCAACAGGAATTCTCTCTAAATTTGCCGGCGAACACTGACTCGAACTCACGCAGACTGCGAATCGAAGTCGCGCCGTCGGTTGCGGGGACTCTGTTCGGGGCTCTCGACTATCTCACGACATTTCCATACGGCTGCACGGAACAGACGATGTCGAGTTTTCTACCCAACATCATCGTTTCGCAGACGTTGAAGGAGTTCAAGTCGACTTCAATTCGCAACTCGAACGATTTGAAGAAGAAAGTCGAGCAGGGTCGAAACCGTCTTTACTCTTTTCAGCACGCAGATGGTGGCTGGGGATGGTGGCAAAACGACGAGACAGATCCGTTCATGACGGCGTACGTCGTCGATGGTCTGACGCTGGCAAAGCAGGCGGGATTCGAGATCGATGAAGAACGTCTCGCACGCGCGCGTGAGAAATTGCAGAGCATGCTCGATGCGGGCGTTCAAAACGCAGAGACACGTTCGTTCATGGTTTATGCGTTGGCGGAGAGTGGTGGGGTTGATTCGAGGCACGTCGACAAGCTGTTTGCGGAGCGGAACAACCTTCAGCCGTATGGTCGAGCGCTGCTGGCGCTGACTCTCTCGCTGCAAAAGAACCAGCGTGCGGTTGAGGTTGCGAACGAAATCGAGCGCTCGGCCGATGTTGCGAAGTCATCGGCTCACTGGGAATCAATCGAAGGAACGGCGTTGTCATTGAAAGCACTCGCGCGCATCAAGCCCGAGAGCCCATTGCTGCCGCTCGCCGCGCGCTGGCTCGTGTCTGAAAGGAGAAATGGTTATTACTGGAGTTCAACCAAAGACACGGCGTTCGCGATCTTCGGACTGATTGACTACCTGAAAGTCAGTCGCGAGCTGACGCCGTCGTATACGCTGGAAGTTTACCTGAATGGTGAGAATGTGCTGGCGCAGAACGTCAGGGATGCGCAAACGTTTGTGATTAACCGCAAAGGCGGCGCTGTTGGCGAGACAAATCACATTCGCGTCGTGAAACGCGGCAAAGGAAGTCTCTACTTTGCGGGAAACGTCGAGTACTACACGCAGGATGAATACGTGAATGCGTACGGTACTACTGATCTGGAGGTTACGCGCGAGTACCGGCGGCTCACAGTCGGACAGGATGGTTACAAGTTGAAGTGGACCACGTCGCCTTTAAGTGGAGAAATCCGGTCCGGCGATCTAATCGTGGTGCAGTTGCGCTTGCGCGGAAAGAAGGCGCGGTACTTGATGTTGGAAGATCCGATTCCGTCAGGAGCTGAACAACTCGAGAGTGTAGGGAATTTGAATCTGGATTACACGGATTCGGGATGGAGCGACTGGTACAGCTCGCGCGAGTTTCGCGATCGCCGCACGGTGTTCTTCTTTGATCAGTTCGATGGAGACGTGAAGGTGCAGTACGCGATGCGAGTGCAGGTGCCGGGTGATTTTGTTGTGGCGCCCGCGCGCGCTGAGCTGATGTATGAGCCGACGGTTTATGCGAATACGGCTACTCGGCAATTCCAATTTTTGGATACACAAAAAGGCACAAAATAATGTTTACAGAATCAATTATCTCGATCGTTAGTGCGGCACGAGCGCTTTTCAAAAATCGTCGGGCACTGGCGATCATGCTGCTCTCATACGCGGGGCTGCTCGCAGCGCTATATCTGCTTGTGAGTACACGCGAGGCCACGATCGGACAAATAGTTTTGACGATGACGCTGGTTGTCGTCGCTTCCGCGCTGTTTTTCGTGTTGCAGGCTTTGAGTGTTAGCTACGCGACGCGGCCACTCACCCGCAGACTGATCGGCAAGCTGATTGTCGTTAGCGTGCCGTTGATCGGAGTGACTTTGCTCGCCGTGTATGGTCTGGGCAAAGTGAATTCGCATGCAACGGTCGTGACCACGTTACGCTACTTGCTGATCGGTATAGTCGCGCCGCTTCTTGCAATACAGCTCTGGATTGGGACGAGTCTGCGAAAGGCGTTCGCACCGCAATCAGTGTTTGTCTATGCGCTTGGATTTCTGATCTTCGCGGTCGCTCCATATTTTCTAATCATAAAAACGATCCAAACGGAGCGCGCGTGGCTGGAACTCTCAATCCTGGTCCTGCGACTGTCGATTGCTGCCGTTCTCATCCTGCTCGGGTGGGTCACAACCGTCGGCGGGCTATCTGTACTGAACCATCGCAATGAGCAAATATAAAACAACTCTTGCGACGATTGTGGTTCTTGTGGGTTCTTGTTTTGTGCTCTCTCGTGATCCATCACCCAGGGAAACGTCGCCGATACGTGAAGACACACGACTTCAGGCAAGCGCGACAGCCGCACTGGGAAACCGCGAAGGCGCGATCGTGATCGTCGATCCGCAAACCGGACGCGTTTTAGCTGTCGTCAATCCAAAGCTCGCGTTCGAAAGCGCCTTCCCTCCAGGCTCGACTATCAAACCTTTTATGACCCTTGCCCTGATGCGCGCAGGAGTAATCACGGCCGACACTCGTTTGCGCTGTCGCCACAAGTACAAGCGTACGGACGTCGTCGATAGTTGTTCGCACCCTCGCAACCTCGCTCCGTTCAATCCTGGTGAAGCGTTGGCCTACTCCTGCAACTACTTCTTCGCCACACTCGGCGAGCGGCTGGAAGAAGATGATGTAAGTCGCTTGCTGGCTGATTTCGGATTCGATCAAATAGCTCGCGGCAGGTGGCAACCACAAAGCGCTGTCGGCGAGGGTGGATTTCTTCAAGTGACGCCCATGCAGTTGGCGATGGCATACGCCGCGCTCTTCAATGGGAACAAAGTGCTGCCACAGGAACGCGCCACATTGCTCGCCGGAATGCGCGGCGCAGTCACATTCGGCACCGCCGAGAAGGCAGGACTCGATTCTCTTCCCTCTTTTGTCATCGGTAAGACCGGGACGGCAACGCCACTTCAGGGCTTTCGCCCGCAGGGATGGTTCGCCGGTCTTAGTTTCCCATCGCGAACAAAAACCGCACCCGCTGATGCGCAGCTCGTAGTTGTTGTTTACCTGAAAAACGCGCACGGATCGGAAGCCGCCGAGCTTGCGCGTTCGATCTTTGAAGAGTCTTCCAATGCGCCGCCTACTACAAGTTCTTCAACCTACGTGACAGTCAAGCAAGTGAGCGAGAACACCACGCGCCGCATGCCGCTCGAAGATTACATTCGCCAGGTGGTTGCGAGCGAAGCGAGCGTCGAAGACGAGCCCGAAGCACTGAAGGCACTCGCGATCGCGGCGCGCACGTATGCATTGAAGAACCTCGGACGCCATCAGGACGAAGGCTTCGACTTTTGCAGCACAACGCACTGCCAGCGCTTTGCGACAGTCGAAGCTCGCGCGGCAGTTGCTTCGGCAGTTCAGGAAACCGCCGGATTGATTTTGCAGGACAGTCACGATCAAATGGCCGATGCGTATTACAGCGCTTCGTGCGGCGGGATGACTGCAAACCTCAAGACGATCTGGGGCGTAGAAGCTCCGGATTACCTGCGCGGCGTGCGCGACACGTATTGCAACTCGGGTTCGCATTATCGCTGGACCGACGTGATCGCATCCAAAAAACTGGTCGACGCGCTGCGCAGCGATTCACGGACAGATGTCGGTGAAAGTGTTCGCGAGATATCAGTGACGAAGCACGATCAAACCGGTCGCGCCGAAGTCGTGTCGATTGTTGGCGATCGTACACGGACGATAAACGGTTGGGAGTTCAAGCTGATTCTGGGTCGCGCGTTGGGTTGGCAGTTCTTGAAGAGCTCGCGGTTTGACGTCTCGCGATCCGGATCGGAATTTGTATTTCGTGGAGGTGGTTTCGGACACGGCCTGGGCCTCTGCCAGGAAGGATCGCACGTGATGGCGCAGCGTGGACAATCGTTCCAACAAATCCTGACGCACTACTATCCCGGAACCACTGTTACGGCGGAAACGGAGAGGGGGAGACGCGGAGACACGGAGGCACGGAGACTCGGAGACACGGGGACACGGAGACGCGGAGAAACCGAGTACTTCCCCGCGTCCTCGCGTCGCCATGTCTCCGTGTCTCACTTTACGTTGATCTACCCGCAATCGATCGACCAACGAGAGGCCGAACAGGTGCTCAACCTTCTTGAAGCAACGAGATCAGAACTGCTGAGTCGTGTCTCGGCGGCAGGAGTCCAGCCTGCGCTTCCGAATCTCGAAATCGTTTTCAATGAGACCACAGGTGACTTCGTCGGGCGCACAGGCATGCCATCGTGGACCGCAGCCGCGACCAAAAACAAGCGCGTCGAGCTACAACCTCTCACGCTGCTGAAGCAACGGCGGATTCTCGAAACAACATTGCGCCACGAACTCGTACATGTACTCATTGACGCCTTGGGCAGCACGCAAACCCCGCGCTGGTTAACGGAAGGCATGGCAATCTACGTGGCAGGTGAAGGCAAGATGATGGCACAGCGCCAACCAACATCTGTCGCAGCAGTCGAACACGCACTCGCAACCGCGAAATCTGCCGCTGACATGCAAACAGCCTACGCAGGAGCGTACAATCTGGTCCGGCGCCTCATCCAAAGCGAAGGTGAGCAGAACGTCTGGAAACGGATCGCGAATCGATCCTGGAAAATCCTGTGACATCTTGTAAATCCTGTGAAAACCGGTGACAGGATTTTGCAAGATGTCGCAGGATTGACAAGATTCACTTGTAAAGGTAATTCCAATGACCATGAGAACCCACCCGGCACTGGCCGCTTTGTTTTTACTGATCACCCTCACAGCCACAGCACAGCAGAAACGTCCAGCGCCTGCGAAGCCGCAACCCAAGACCACGGCGCCTGCGCCAACGTTCGATACGCTTGTTCCGGCGGAAAGCTACACGTTGTATGGTGAGGTCAGAAGCGTCGGTCATGTAATTCAATCCAACGCCGTAAACGACATCCTCGAGCCAATACTGAAACTCGCCGGACCACCGAGAGAATTCAAGTCGCTGGTGAAGTGGCTGAACACGCATGCTGAAGACCTGATGTCGTCGCGGTTGCTCGTCGCAACGTGGCCCAGGGGCGGCAGGGATTTACCGGAAGCACTCGTCGCGATCGAATTCGCTTCAGCAGACGACGCGGCAAAGTTTGCGACGAAACTCAATCAAATGCTGCCGACAGTGCTGCCACCTGTTTCGGTGCCCACTCCGGAAGGCCAGGCTGAAAATGCGAAACCAGCGCCGCCACCAGAACCTGCTTATCGTCTGCAACAAGCGGGGTCGTTGATCCTTTTGACGCCAAGACCACTCGATCTCAAAAAGCTCAAACCTGCCGGTGGAAAATTTCTCGCTGAGGACACCAGCTTCAGGGCCACTCGCAATCGTTTCAACTCCGAGCCGATTTTCGTGTTTATCGATACGAAGCTCATCGAGCGGCAGCAGGAGGAGCAGCGCAAAAAGGTAGCAGAGGAGGTGGCACAGAGCCGCATAGTCGCAATACACGACAATTCCAAAAAGGAGCAAAAAGCGGAAGAACCCCCTGAGCCTGAACCGCCGGATGAGCAGAAAACGTTTGTCCCGGAAAAGCACACGGAGGCCGAGTTAAGTGCTTCCGCGGATACCCTGAAAGTCGTGACGTCGGTCGATCCGGTCTCGAGTGCCTTAACCATGATTGGCTCATCGTTCTTCAATGGGCCGTCAAATTGGCCTGATGCGATCGGGCTGGCGCTATCGTTTGAAGGCGACTCGTTCGATGTACGCGCGTTGCTCGTCAATGCGCCGGGCGAAAGAAGCGACACGATTCCGTTCGTTCCGATGCTGATTCCTGGTCCACCGCTCGTCTCCGAAGCGTCCACGATTCTTCCCGCCGACACGGAATTGTTTGCGTCGATGTCGCTCGACTTACCGCAGATCTACGCAGCCATGTCCAAGCCTCGGCCCAACCTGATGTACCGCCTGAGTCACAGCAATGTTCAGCCTGAGGACGAGAGTTCATTTGAGTCACCCTTTGCAGCGATCGAAAAACAATTGAAGATCAGTTTGAAAGACGATCTTTTGCCATTGCTCGGTTCGGAGATCGCGATACGGCTGCCAGTCACCGGCCTCGACGTGTTTGGCGTTCCGAGAGGACCTGGTGGTTCGATTTCAGTTGCAACGGACAACTCAACACCGCAGCAGTCGCCGGGCAGCACGGCGCCCGTAGTGCTCATTTCGGTGAAAGACAAAGAAGGCATGCGGGCTTTGATGCCGAAGCTCGTCGAGTCACTTGGATTCAAGGGAGCAAACTCATTCGCGAACACCGAACGAAAAGAAGATACGGAGTTGGTGTCGTACATGAATGTTTTCGCTTACGCATTCATCGGCAACTTCCTCGTGCTTTCGTCAGATCCCGCCGCCACGCGTCACGTGGTCGACTCCTACCTGAAACACGAAACGCTTGCGTCCGATGGCAACTTTAGAAACTACACGCGCTGGCAACCACGACCGGCGTACGGACAGCTTTATATCTCGCAGGCGCTGATGGAAAGCTACAAAAGTTGGATCGAGAGTCCGAGCACGCGTTTGAACGATCAGACAAAGGCGTTTTTGATGCGGATGGTGGCGGGGGCGCAACCGATCACTTATTCGCTTTCGAACGAAGGCTTTGGACCATTACACGAACTTCATGTGCCGAAGAACCTGATCCTGATGGCAGTCGCGGGGATTTCAAGCGAAACGAATCCGACGCCCGTGCAGCGGAACGAGGGGGTCACGATGGGATTGATGTACGCGATCGCCAGTCTTCAAGAGCAGTACAAGAAAGAAAAAGGAGCGGGAAGCTACGGGACGTTGGAGCAGTTGATCGCGGCGGATCTGATTGCGAAGGAGATGGTCGAGGGATCGGGTTACAAGTTCGAGATCACGTTCACGGGTGATAAGTTTGAAGTGTCCGGAGTGCCGGTCGAATACGGGAAGACGGGAACGATGTCATACTTCATCGACCAGACGCTGGTCCTGCGTGGCGCTGACCACGCCGGCGGCCCCGCCATCAGCTCCGATCCGCGAATACACTAAGTCGTTTGGACAGGATCTGCAGGATTCAGGATTAGAAGGATTTACATGTTAATCCTGAATAAATCATGTAAATCCTGTCAAAGATTCTCGATTTCTACGGGCTCAACAGGCTCGGGGAGCTGGAAGCCAAAGACGCGCGAGTAGAAATAGAGCTCGCTGTCCAGGGCGCGCTTGATGTTCTTCGCCTGCCGGAACCCATGCTGCTCTCCCGCAAACGCCATGTACGCCACCGGAATCCCCTTCCCTCGAATCACCTCAACCATTGCCTCAGCCTGATTGGGTGGGACCACCTTGTCTTCCAGTCCCTGAAAAAAGATCACCGGACACGAAAGGCGTTCGGGAAAGTTAATCGGCGAGCGATCGAAATAGATGTCCTTTCGCTGCGGATACGGACCCAGCAACCCTGTCAGATACTGCGACTCATACTTGTGCGTATCGCGCGCCATCGTCTCGAGATTGCTGATCCCAAAATGACTCGCGCCGGCCTTGAACGTCTTGCGAAACGTCAGCGCGGAAAGCGTCGTGTAACCACCCGCACTACCACCCGTGATGATCAATCGATTCGGATCCACCTCACCTCGATCCGCAAGGTACCGAGCACCATTAACGCAATCGTCAACATCCACGATGCCCCATTTTTTGTTAAGTCTCTCACGATATTGCCGGCCGTATCCGGTGCTTCCACCATAATTGACGTCGAGCACCGCGAATCCGCGACTGGTCCAGAACTGAATTGAAAGACTCAACGCCGTGGACGCAGCCGCAGTTGGTCCACCATGACTCTTCACGATCAGCGGCGGCTTCTCATTTTCCGGCGCGCGGTAATCGGGGTTCTGCGGCGGATAGAAGAAACCATGCGCGATCAGCCCGCCTTCCGTCGGAAACTCGATCGCGCGCGGCACCGAGAAATATTGTGGATACGTCTCGAGATCGTTCGAACGACGCAGCGTTTCAAACTGGCCCGTGCTGAGGTCGAGTTTTGCTATCGAGGTGACCTCCGTCGGCGAGCCTCCCCGAAACACGGCCTTCCCATTCGACGCTCGAAGATACTGAATGTCAGTGTAAGGACAGTCGATTGGAGTCAGCTTTCCGCTGTGTACATCGAGCGTCGCGAGCGTCGAAACGCCATGCTCGATATGACTACAAACGATCAAATCGGGCGAGGCAAACGAATAGGACGACATCCCAAACACCCATTGGGCCATACCCAATTCAGCTTTTGCCTGCGAAACTCGTTCGATTCCGCCATCGGGCGAAATCCGCTCCAAATTCCACCAGCCGCTTCGATCCGAGGAGAAATACAACACACCTTCAGGTGACCATTCAGGCTGGAAGATCGACTCCGCCGCACCACCGGCGACCCATCTCGTCGAAGCCAGTTTGCCGTCTTCACCGAATTCACCGACCCACAGCTCGCATCCATCCCACGGCATGTTTGGATGGTTCCAGGTAAGCCAGGCCAATTGAGTTCCATCCGGGCTCACCCTTGGCGAGGAGTAAAAATCATTTCCCTCGACAAGCACTGAGCCATAGTCGTTACTTCCCTGAACGTCGACGGCGACGATGGAATTGACGGCCTCGGCATTCGTGTTGGTGTGATCTTCGCGAACGCAGATGATGCGACTGCGCGTCTGGTCCATGCAGCCATCTGCATATCTGACGTCGCCCGGAGCCGTGAGTGGTTCAGGCGCCGACTGACCATCCTGCCGATAGAGTCGCTGATCGTAAAAGTTTGAGAAGTAAACAGTTCCGTTGTTTACGAGGTACTCGCCGCCTCCGTATTCGTGGACCCTCGTGCGAGCGTTGAAGTCCGGCGGCGTAATATCGACACTAACTACGGACGGCGATAGTTTCACGATGACATTGCGTCCGCGTTCCTTCGGGCGCAACTCGAGCCAGTAGATATCATCCCCATCGAAGGTCGGCTGACCGAGGCCGACGGAGCCTTCCACGATCAGATCTGAGGTAATGGGTGATTTCCAGGAGCCGTATGGCGCAATCTTCGGTGAATTTGACAACGTCTATCCTCGATTCATTGGTCTCCGAACAATAATAATCGTTCGGGCGTGAGACTTTGAAAAACTCTTGTGACAACCTCGCAAAGACTTTACAAGACTGATGCAACCTACGTTACGGTCCATACAGTTAGTATCTGCCCGTCGTTAATTCTCCATGGGAGAACTGAGATAAAGGCAAGGGCGCTGGTCTTGGGGGAGGTCAGCGCCCTCTCTTTTTGTCTGCAGCAATCTTACCAGCAAACATCCTCTCAAATTCAAGTGTGACACAAAGTATAAGTCCTGTTAGGCCCTATCTGACCTATTTCTATTGACTGCCGCCGAAAACAGGTTGACAATTCGCCCGTTCAAAATCCCAAGAGGTGTCCCACTGATGCTAATCCGCAAAAGAACCCTGTTCGTCTTTTGTTTCATGGCTACACTCGTCTTCGCGGGTCTTCCGATACAAACATCGCACGCCGACACTTTCAGGCCCGTAGTTCGAGGTAAGCGTGGCGTTGTGGCCGGTGGTCAGCCGCTGTCGGTCGAAGCTGGATTGCGGATTCTCCAGCGCGGCGGCAACGCCGTCGATGCTGGCGTGGCGACGATCCTCGCCGCATCGGTGATCGAGTTTTCTCACTTTTCCTTCGGCGGCGAAGTGCCGATTCTGATCAAGTTGAAAGGTGAGAAGGTGGTGGTGATCGAAGGCATGGGCCAGGCGCCGATGAAGGCCACTCGTGAGTTCTTCGTCAATCGCGGACAGAATCTCGGGGCGACCACAATGCCGAGCGCCAGACGAGCCGGGATGATTCCCTCCACCGGCCCGCTGTCAGCGACTGTGCCGGCCGTGCTCGATGCCTGCGTGACCGCGCTCGATAAATTCGGAACAAAAACACTCGCCGAAGTCATGGAGCCCGCAATTGAACTTGCCGACGGCTTTCCGATCGACGAGCTGAGAGTTCAGTACATCAGAACCCGTTCACCAATCTTCACTCAATGGGCTGACGCGAAGCGCGTGTTTCTGCCGGGAGGCGAAGTGCCGAAAGTCGGCGACATCTTCGTCCAGGCTGATCTCGCTCGCACGCTGCGTGAGATCGTGCGCGCCGAACGCCTTGGTTCAAAAGGCACTCGAAATAGTCGACACGCCGGCTTAATGGCCGCGCGCGACTATTTCTATCGTGGTCCCATCGCCCGTCGCATCGGCGACTACATGCAGGCAAACGGCGGCTTGATTGAAGCGGGCGACTTTGCAAAGTTCGCGGCAACAGTGGGCCAGCCAGTCGAAACTGACTACCGCGGTTACGAGGTCTACAAGGCCGGATTCTGGACGCAAGGCCCGGCGCTAATCGAAACCCTGAACATGCTCGAGAGCTTCGATCTAAAGAAGATGGGCCACAACTCTGCGGCTTACATTCACACGCTCGCCGAGGCACTGAAACTCGCCATGGCCGATCGCGATCGCTACTACGGCGATCCGAAGTTCGTCAAGATTCCGATGGCCGAACTGTTGTCGAAGAGCTACGCAGCACTGCGACGGCCGTTGATCGACGAGAGCCACGCCTCACTCGCGCAACAACCGGGCGATCCGCTGAACATGAAAGCGATTCTCGCGAGCGCCGTGCAGCGCATCGGCCGTGTATCTCAGTTACCAGACATCGAACGTGCAAACGACACGACGTGCGTCAACGTCGTCGACAAAGAGGGGAACCTGTTCAGCGCGACGCCGAGCGGCGCATGGCTGCCGGCGGTCGTAGCTGGAGACACCGGCGTGTTGATGGGCCAACGGTTGCAGTCATCGCTAACCGATCCAAACAGCCCGAACGTCGTCGCGCCAGGCAAACGACCGCGCATCACGCTGACGCCGACGCTGGTGCTGAAGGGTGGCGAGCCGTTCATGGTGCTGAGCACTCCCGGAGGCGACAACCAGGACCAGGCGCTGCTTCAGGTCTTGTTGAACGTGATCGAATTCGGCATGAACCCGCAGGAGGCCGTCGAAGCGCCTCGCTTCGACACGCAACACTACGTCAGCTCGTTCGACGATCACGAGTTCATTCCCGGCTCGCTAAACGTCGAGTCGCGAGTGAGTTTGAAAACGATCCAGGAGTTATCGGAGAAAGGACACAAGGTAAAGGTACAGTCAGAATGGGGTACGCTCTCCGCGCCCACAGTGATCATTTACGATCCGAAGACTGGTGCGGCTGCGGCTGGAGCGGATCCGAGGCGCAGTCGCTATGCAGTTGCGTGGTAAAACTTAAACTCACAACGAAGGAGTCCCCCGATGAACACGCTAAGAAGAACCTTGCTCGGTGTCGTCACTCTCATTCTTGTTTTAGCGGCGCAAGGCGTCGCATCTGCTCCGCCGCTTCCGAATCCGATGCTCTATTTTCTCGGAGCGGAGTACCTGACGATCGGCGGCAAGCAAGTCATCCGCTACAATTACGACGTCGCGAACAAGGATGTCTATCCGGACACCATGTTCGCCGCATCGCCGAATCTGCCGCCTTGTGGCAGCAACACTAAAGCGGCGCGCACGTGGGTTGATCTGTACGACCAAAATGGAAAACGATTGAATGGTTTCTGTGCGCTGGGAAAATCATCTGATCTCGGGAAGATCTGGTTTAGTTTGGACGAGAGTCTGGTTCCGCCGAGCTACATTTACATCGAGATAACGGATCGGCAAACCAATACGAAATACAAATCGAATCTGGCTGATACAACGCTTTAATTTCAACTAACAGGGGACAAACATGGCGCTTGAAGAAGGTAAACGCTTCGTAGACTTTAAACTCAACAATCAGGATGGCGAGACTGTTACGCTCGACGACTTCAAAGGCAAATGGCTCGTGGTCTATGTCTATCCAAAGGACGACACGCCCGGCTGCACGATCCAGGGGAAATCGTTCACCGCAAGCAAGCAGGATTTCGACGACGCGAACATCGCCGTCGTGGGCGTGAGCGAGGACGACGTCGACTCGCACAAGAACTTCTGTAACAAGTTCGGCTTCACGATCGATCTACTCGCCGATCCGAATCACGAATTTCTGCGGGCTGCAGGTGTCGGACAGAGCGACTACAAGGGAACGATGTACTGGAATCGCACGAGCTTCGTCGTCGACCCCGAGGGAAACCTGCGCAAGACATACCTGAAAGTAAATCCCGAGGGTCACGAGCAAGTGTTGCTCAACGACATCAAAGCCATGCAGTGAACACCATTAGCCACAAAAAGGCACCAAAAGCACATAGAGGTTTATTGAAGGACGATCCGCTCTTTAATTTCACCTTTCGTTAGTGCACTGTTCTTTAATTCAGCTTTGTGCCTTTTTGTGGCTTCCTTTTGTGCCTTTTGTGTACTTCTTATCATGCTTGCCTACGTATTCTGGCATTGGCCACAGTCGACGATCCCTCGCGGCTCATACCTGGACCATCTCGCAGAGTTTCACCGGACACTCGCCGCGAACAAGCCCCCCGGGTTTCGACGCTCCGTCGTCTTCAGTATCAACGGCGCGAACTGGCTAAACACCACGGGCGAGGCGTTTGAAGAGTGGTACCTGCTCGACGACTCGGCGGCAATGGATCCACTCAACGAGGGCGCAGTGACGGGCGCGTGTGAAATCCCGCATAACAGAGTCGCGCGAGAGGCAGCGGACGGCACCGGCGGCTTGTATCGCTTCCGTAAAGGCCAGGAGAATTTGGCCCAATCGAGATTCGCAATCTGGCTGAGTAAACCAAATGGCGTGTCGTACCCCGAATTCTACGCCGCCCTACAACCACTCACATCACAACCGGGCGTCGGCTTGTGGGGTCGCCAAATGACGCTTGGACCAACAAAAGAATTCTGTATCCACAGTCCCACCCAAATTCAATTACCTGAAGGCTATCTGGGCCACGTCGTTCCTCTGGAATCAATCTGCTCTAATCCGTGAAATCCGCGACTAGCGGACAATGGTCCGACGCCGCCTGAACGCGCTCCTTAGGCTCACAAATCACGTCACACGCGGCGAGCCGATTCGCGAACGATCGCGGCAAAAAAACGTAATCAAGCCTCACATGCGGATCCCACGTGGGAAACGTGTAGCCTTTCACATCGGGATGCAGCATGCGATACCCATCGCCATAACCAGCGTCGAGCATCAATTGAATCGTTTCGCGCTGAAGCTGGCGGCCGCTAACCCAGATCAGAGCGCGAATCCACGCCGGCATCCTGTCGAGCTCCAACACTTCGCCCGGCGCGAGCGTGTTGAAGTCTCCGACCAAAACGTGAAAACCGTCCTGATGGCGTTTGATTCCATCCAGGAGCGATCGAATCTCACGCGCGCGCCTGCGTTCATCCCATTTCGAAAATCGCGCACTGAGGTGCAGACCAAAGATCCGCGCCTTCGCCCCCGCTGGAATGATCTCGAGAAACGAGTGTCGCGCGCCTGCCGGGTAATGCCATTCGTGGTAGTCAACTTGCTGGCGGCTGAGGAAGCCGATCGAATGATTTCTGCGTGCGGCCCAGAACGGAAATTTGGTGGCCTCGGCGATACGCTCGATGACTTCGGGATGCGTCGCTTCCTGAAAAACGACGAGGTCAGGCGCAGCAGCAACGATCGTTTCCGCAAGCGCCTGCTCCCGCCCCAGCCCGCCAAATCTGATGTTGTAACTCAGCAGCCGGAACGTCACGTAGTCTCACCGGGAGGAACGACGACGTAGTAAGCCTCGCCAAACAACACGTCACGACCATAGAGAACAAGACTCGACGTAGCCTGAAAATTCACCGGACGTCCGGCGAGTTTCTGTAACGACTCACGCAACTCGTTCAGACTGGGCGCGATGTTCGGATCTTTATCGCACAAAGGTTTTGTATGCAGTCCGGGAATGTAATAACCATCGGACGACCACGCTTCCATCACTTTGCTTCCGACAAGCGTGACGTCGAGGTCGCTGGTCCCCTTGCCTTGCGAATCGAACGGAGCGCCGTCTTCGTGACGTTTGTTGGTGATGACGCTGCCACGCAGGACAATACCAGTGCCTTCCGGTAGTCCCTGTTGCAGTTTTCGATAAAACCCGATGAACTTGCGCTCATCGCCCTCGAAGGCAAGCGTCACGATCCGCGAACGAACCTCGGTCTCGTCCATCTCATGAGTATCTTTAGGCATAGGAAATCATTTGAGCTTTTGTGCTAGCTAAGTTTTCGTGACGCATCTTATCATGTCGCGCAATGCGTCTCTCCTCCGTGCTTGCCATGCTATGCGCCGCGTTCGCAGCGGGCGTGATCAATTCCATTGCCGGGGGAGGAACACTGCTGACCTTTCCGGTTCTAATCTGGCTCGGACTCGATCCTAAAGTTGCAAATGGAACCAGCACCGTCGCACTGTGGCCAGGACTTTTTGGCGGCCTCTTTGGTTACCGCAAGGAGCTCGAAAACAGTTCCACGATCCTTTTTCGTCTCGGCTTCGTCAGCGTACTCGGCGGCGCGTTGGGCGCATGGTTATTAATTTGGACGCCATCACCCGTCTTCGCTTCACTCGTTCCCTTCCTGATTCTTTTTGCCACGATCCTCTTCATGTTTCACGGCCAGATCAACAAGCGACTCCGTCTCGGATCCCTTGATGAAAAGCCGATGGGACTCTGGTGGACCGGCGCGATCATTTTTCAGTTCGTTTCGGCGACGTATGGCGGTTACTTCGGCGCGGGCAATGGAATCCTGATGCTGGCCGCGATGGGTCTACTGGGCCTGCACAATCTGAACCGTGCGAACGGCATCAAAAATTTTCTCGGCATCTGTATCAACAGCATTGCCGTGTTGAGTTTCGGACTTGCAGGTCTCGTCGTTTGGGAAGACGCGCTGGTGATGGCGTGCGGCGCACTCGTCGGTGGTTACTTTGGCGCCAGCATGGCGAAGCGTGTCGGACAGAAATGGGTGCGGAGGGCCATCGTGCTGATCGGTTGGATAATCTTCTTCGTGATGATCTGGAGACTGCGCCAATAACCTCGAGGCCTGCAAAAGCGAAACTCCCGCGTGAGTTTTATACACGCCCTGACGTTCTCGTCGTCGCTCGAGATCTGCTCGGGAAGCTGTTGGTTGTGCCCGGGGCTCGCGGCGAGCGCGTGTCGGGAAAGATCGTGGAGGTTGAAGCTTATCGTGGACCGGAAGACAGAGCTTCACATGCTTACGGAGGACGCCGCACGAAACGCACCGAGACGATGTATGGCCTCGGCGGTGTGGCGTACGTCTATTTTGTTTACGGGATGTATTACCAGTTCAATGTCGTGAGCAATGTGGTGGACGTCCCGCACGCGATTCTGGTGCGCGCGCTCGAGCCGGTTGAGGGCGTGGAGATAATGAGAGCGCGCAGGCATTTACATCCGGATCACAATCTGACTAATGGTCCGGGAAAACTGTGCATTGCGATGGGAATCGATCGGCAGCTCAACGGTGCAGATCTTTCAGGTGACAGAGTTTGGATCGAGGAGTACGAGAACATCTCTCAGCGCAAGATCGCAAGAGGGCCGCGGATCGGTATTGATTACGCTGAAAAATGGATCGACAAGCCGTGGCGCTTCTGGGTCAAGAATAATCCGTACGTTAGCCGCGGATGAACGCGGATGAATGCTGATCGAATCAGCGTTCATCCGCGTTCATCTGCGGCTAAATAATCTTCTAATCACTCCCGTAACGGATTTCCATGTGGCGGATGCGGTAAGCGGCGAGAATGAGCACCAGCAACGTGACCCCCACCATGCTCGGGATGGCGATATATGCAGGCGTCGGCTCGGCCACGACCGCGAATGGACCTTCGCTGATCGGCACGGGCACGAGCGAGTTGAGATAGTGAATGACGCTGATCTTTTTCAACAACGGCGGCAAAAGGAAGTTGATCCACTCCCAAAGATAAAGCAACACCGCCGGAATGATGGGATTACGAACAAACAACCCCACGACCAAAAAGAAAGCGCCATAGCCAACACACGCCAGCATCGTGATGCCCGCGTACGTAAGAAGATGCGCCAGCCCGCGCCCTTCCGTGAAGAAACGCACGCTCTGCGAGTACACGTGCGGTAAGAAAAGCAGCAGCATGGCGACGACGGTCGTCGCCGTAAAAAGAATTATCGACGTCACCAAACCCGAAAAGTATTTTCCAACGACGAGCACTTCACGTCGCACCGCGCTGAGAAAGTAGTAATGCAGACTCCGATCGATAATCTCGCCACGGAATAGATTCATGAAGATCCACGCACAACCGAAAAACACAACGGTGCGCAGAATCAAGCCGTTGTAGAAGTTGGCGTAGAACAGGCTGTAATTGTTGATGTCTTGCCACTCCCTGCCCGGCGGAGTTACGAGCGCGAAAATCGACAACGGAAAGAGCGGCATGAGCGCGATCAGGTAGATCAGGATCGAACGACGGCCGAGAAAGTTCTTCTCGATTTCCATGCGAAAGATCGCGCGAACCTGCCGCAACCAGAGAGCCCAGTCATTTGAACCGGCGGGAACTGTTTCAACCGCAGAACTCATGCGCTTCCTCCCGTTGGTCCAATCAAGTACTGGTAAACGGCACTGAGATCGTCGTCGATCGGCGCCACTGTCTCGACGTTCACCTCGCCCTCGGCAACGGCGCGATTCAACATCAAATAGAAGCGATCGGCGTCGCGAGTCTTTACGAATAGCCCGCGCCGGTCGTCGTGAAGCCGCGCTTCAACCACGTGGTTCTGTTCAAAAACATACGAAGCAAGTTTCGCGGGTTGATCGCAGCGAATCAGGATCTGCATCGGGTGCTCTTCCATCTCATCGCGCACGCCGTGGATGTTTCCTTCAGCAACGATGTAACCGTTGTTCAAAAGCACCACACGGTCTGACATCATGTCGACCTCATGCAGGATGTGCGAAGAGACGATCAGATGAAGCCCTTCAGAGGCGAGCTTGCGGAACAGCGCGATCGTTTCCGCGCGCACCATCGGATCGAGACCGTTGAGCGGCTCATCGAGAATCAATACGGCAGGCTCGTGGGCGATCGACTGTGCCAGCCGGATACGTTGCCGCATTCCTTTGCTGTAACCTGCAACCTTCCGATCGGCAGCTTCCAGGAGATTTACGCGTTCGAGCGCAACGTGGCTCAACTCGTTTGCACGTTTGCGATCGTAACCATGAACCATCAGGAACGAGTTGATGAATTCTCTGCCGGTCACACCTCGCGGAAACGAATCGAACTGCGTACAGTAGCCGACTCTTCGGAACAGCTCGTCCGGCCGGTCCGTCGGAATTCCGAGAAGCGTAATTTCGCCTCGCGTCGGCCGCAGCAGCCCGGTCATCAAATTCATCAACGTCGACTTCCCTGCTCCGTTTGGTCCGACAAGACTCGTGATTCCCGGCGCGATCTGAATGTTGATGCGATTCACGCCGAGTATCTCGCCGTAGAACTTGGAGACGTTGTCGAAGATGATGAGTTGATCCGGAGAACTCATTTCACCACCTCATACGCCTTTACCTTCCACGACAACACTGCGAGGCAGATGGCGCAGACTAAAAACAGCATGGCCCACGAACACCAAAGTGGTGGCTCAATCAACGCTATTTCTCGTACGATGTCGCCGTCGAAGTCTCTAATCGCGATGGTCCCGGTGACGCGATCGAACAAACCGAAAAGGCCGTCGGTCACACTCTTCATCAGAGCGCCCAGGCTAAGGAGACTTCCCCACCGCGTTTGAAACAACTGGTTAATGATCTCCGCAAACGCCGACGGAATGATGAATAGCCCGAGCAAGACACCGCTCGCGACCACACGCCACTTCACCAGTGCAGAGATCGTCTGCGTCAGCAGTGCGAGCAGAACGATCCAAACAAAGTTCGCGATAATTATCGCACTTGCGATCCAGAGGTTTGCCTTAAACCACGCGAATCCTTCCAGGTACGACTGAAACAGAAAGAGTAAGAGTTGCGGTATCCACGTGATCGTCGACAACAGGATCAGGATCACCGACATCTTTCCCATCACGTATTCAGTGCGTGAAAACGGGCGACAAAGATAGAGCGGCAGCGCGTTGTTTCGCAGGTCTCGTGCAACCAGCGGCGGCCCGAGTAGTAGTGCCAGGAAGAACGCGAAGAATCCCTCGAAATATGTCCAGAACCGGAAGAATGTATTGTCAATCGGGATCAGGTCCTTGACAGTCGCCTGCATGATTGTCAGGGCGGTGTAGTTGTGATGCAGATAGATGAGAATGGCCTCTAGCAACAGCGGCAGAAAGCAAATCACAAAAAAAGCCGTGAGCAGCTTGGAACTGAAAATCGATTCGTAAGCGTGTCGCGGAATGATCAGAAACCGGCTCCACTCAGGAGTCAGTTTTCCGTCGTAACGCTTGTATGTCTGTTCATAGACGGCCATAGCCGTTCTCCATTGCTTTGAGGAAAATGTCTTCGAGAGAATCGCGCTTGTAACTCAGACGCCGTAGCTGCACCTGCTCCTGGTCCGCCAGGCGATACAGATCACGCACCTCGACACCTTCCTGCAAAACTATCTTGAGTCGATGACCCGAGACTGCATATTCGCAGCCGAGCTTTTCCAGTGCTTTGACGAACTTCTCCTGATCGCCGCGTGTTTCGAGCATGAGAAACTTACGATTCGATTTGCGTTCCTCTTCGAGATTGCAGTAGACGGCGATCTGCCCGTCACGAAGTATCAGAATCTCGTCGCAGCATTCCTCGACGTCGAGCAGAAGGTGCGACGAGAGCACGATGTTGGCGTGACCACTGTCGCGAATCTCTCGTATCAACTTGATCATGCGCTGGCGCGCAGGCGGATCGAGCCCGTTTGTCGGTTCGTCGAGGAAGATTAGTTTTGGACCATGAACAATCGCCTGTGCGAGCTTGGCGAGTTGCTTCATTCCGAGTGAATAAGTCTCGAGCCGGCGATAGCGTGCCTCGCCCAGACCGACATAGAAGAGCGCTTCGTGTGCGCGTTCCAAAGCAGCCTCGGGAGGTAGTCCGGAAAGTTCACCCATCAGACGAACGAAGTGAACGGCGTTCATCTTCGCGATGAACGAATCGCGCTCAGGCATGTAGCCAATCAACGATTTGATCTTGTTGGCCTCGTGCGTGATGTCGTGGCCGAAGATCTGTGCGGTGCCGCTGGAAGGTTGATGAAATCCGAGCAACGTGTGAATCAACGTAGTCTTGCCGGCGCCGTTTGGACCGAGCAAACCGATCGCTTTACCACGCAGATCGCCGCGCAGGTTTTTCAGAATCTGCCGGCGGCCAAACGATACGCTGAGACCGTGCAGGTCGATGACCGGCGGCTCGCTGTAAGTCAATTGAGCTTTGATTGGTTCCTGCGAAACCGAAGCGGGGAGTGCCATACTCTTCTTATAGCGCCCTGTCCTGATAATTCCAAATGAATCCGAGTCCGAAGACGGTACCCATCAACAGAAATGCGACAATGCATGCTAACGCTTCTGACGGCGCTAAAGTTCTGCCTATCGCAAGAATCTCGATCAGGAATACAGGAACGTTGAGTACGACTGCTGAAGCGAGAGGAAACAGCACCGCCGGTCTACAACCGCCCATGCGTTGACGCAACCAGAACAGTGCCGGCGCATAGGCTAACGAGAACAACAGTGCTGCCATGACGAGCGATGTGACTGTGGCGCCGTTGAGATCGCTAAACTGCGACCCGATGAGCAGCAAGCCAAGCAGCCACGAGATGAGGGAGATAGAGACGAGCTTCATATAAAACCTTTTACAGGATTAACAGGATTGGCAAGATTGACCGATCAATCCTGCTAATCCTGTAAAAATCCTGTAATCCTGTCTAATGTTTACTTCTTACCGCCCATGCCTCGCTGAATGATGCTCTGCATCTCCAGCGCGTTCGGCATACCCAGGAGCGTTGCTGGTCCGATCCCGAATGGTCCACCTTCAGTGTTCGCCGCGAACGTGATGCTGTCGCCTTGCGCGTAAGCATAAGCGAGTGTTGGCGCCATGTCCGAAGCGATTGTCTCGATGGCCTGCTGTGGCCCACTCGGCAGCTTCGCGGCCTGGCTCGCAAGACCAGCCGGCACCAGCCCGCCGATGTTGTGATAGAACACTGCCGAGAAGTTTGCATTGCCATCAGCCGGTAAACCTGCCGTGAACTTAGCCGAACGGAGCAGCGACTGTTCGCTTTCGTGCGTGGTCAAAGCCCGCTGCACCAGTGCCCTGCTCGGTCCAACAATCAGGTAACCATTGGCGTACGTGTAGTTCACTTCCACCAATCCAAAGTCCGCGGAGCGAAGCGTGAAGTAGTCACGTCCACCGAGGTCAGCCTTCTCCCACGTCAAACCACGCTTGCCGAAGTAGGCTGCCTGCTTGTTCACCTCATCAACCACGCGCTCGAGCGTCTGCTGGAGATGTGCCGGATCGTTGACTTCAAACACCAGCTTCCACGAAGGCGTCGGCAGGAGTGGACCATCAATCGCGAAAGCAAACTCTCCACCAAGCGGCGCAGCCATATCGTTGCGGATGTTCAGCCCGTGTTCCGTTTGCAGTTTGTCGAGCTGCGTACGCAACTCCGGTTGAACTGTTTCCAGCACGCCGAGAAGATCGTCTACCAGTGCTGCAGGATTCTTAACCACAAACCCTGCGACGACGTTTGCATCCGGTGAGATGTACTCCAGAGAGCCCATCGGTCCGGGAGCTGCGAGCCAGGAAGGAATGCCGCGCTGTGCATCGCTGAAGGAGAGTGAAGCCTGCGTATGCGTCTTTCCGTCGCTGTCTTTCTGATCGAGAACGAAATACTTCACGCTCAGAATTCCCAGGCGATCCAATGCGGCCTCACGCTTTTCACCATCCGCACCCTTCGCACGTTCCGTCCTGGTTTGTGCCACAACCTGCTCGAGGTTAGCGGCAACCACCAGACCCGCGCCTTCCTGATAAACCCGCGCGATGCGGTTGCGGAACGGAGTTGCCGTAAAGCTGCTCTGGCCGCCATTGGCTGTTACCGTCGCCAGATTCTGAAGCTGTTGCAGCTTCGGACTCGCCGCAAACAGGTTTTCCTGAATCCAGATGTAAAGCCTCTCCTGCTTGTCGCCAGTTTCTGCCACCGCCGTCAGCGGGTTCTGAACGAACGCGATCTCGGGTTTACCTTTCTTATCGTTCGAGTACTTCGCGATCTGCTGTTCTATAAACTGCTGGAGACCCTGGGAGTTCTTCAGCTCTGCAAGCACGAGCGGATCGCTCGGTTCGCCGCGGTTGTCCATTGAAACCGACACTGCAATCTCGTCGCCGAGGTATGAACCGAACTGCTGGATTGTCTCGACAACCTGGTCCATGTTTTGTGCTCTTCCGGACTGCTCTCTTTCCCACCACTCACGAAGCGCAGCGTTCTGGCTGATTCGTTCCTGAATCACACGATGCGATTCGGCAATTGAGTCGGCGAGATTCGGCAGCGCCGCGTAAACGACGGTGTTCTCGGGCATCAAATCGAGCAAGTGTGTCGAGTAACGAACGTCAGGGCGTGTGACCGCGTTCAGTTCGTGCTTCAAAGTCGCCAAACCATTCAACAGTGACGCATAGCGACTTGCATTACGGCTCCATGAGACTTCGTCTTTGACTGGAATCGTCGCGATCGAGGGGCTGGTCGTGACCTGCTCGCCTGGACGGAGCACGCGATCGCTGCCCGCGTGATTCAGTTTCACTTCACCTTCGATCACCGAGACGCGCGATCCCTTTGTGCCATTGTTGACGGAAAAGATCGTGCCCGTCACGGCGACGTGCGAATCACCACTTTCAACAAACAGTTGTCCGTCTTTCTGCTTTGCGGCTTCGACGACGATGCTGCCGCGTCCCAGGTGGATCGTGGTTCCCTGACCATTCTTCGTCAGGTAAAGCTCGGAGCGATCTTTCATCTCGATCAACGAACCATCGCCCAATCGAACAACCGCGCGACCGTCTTTTGCAGTGCGCACGATCTCACCTTTTTGCAGTTTTGCTCCCGCGCTCACCGATGCGGTGCGCGTGTCGGCAACTTGATAAACCTGACCCTCCGCGGCCTGGACCGTGGCTTCGAAATCGCCATACGGCCAGAACTTCTGCACAAGCGGAAGTGCCAAAAGTCCGACGCCGATAACCACGGCCGCAGCAATCGCCCAACGCATCACGGCGGGTTGCAGTGTGAAACGTGACTTGGATGCTATTGGTTTGATTGTTACCGAACGGCTTGAGCGTGCTTCATTCATTGCCTTGCGACAAGGAATGCACTCGTGTGTATGGTCCACCAGCAACAAAGAACGTGCTTCGGAGAGTTTGCCTGCCAGGTAGGCAGGAATCAGAGACTGATAGTCGGCACAACCTTCAATCCTGTCGACTGTCGGAAGCTTGACTTCAGTCTCACCTGCCGCAGCAGAGACGCGCGCCCAAACACGGTCGGCTGCTGCTGATACTGCCACCGGATCGGTTTTTTCGTTCCGGATTTCGGCAGTAACTTTGTCGAGAATCTCTTCTTCTCTAGTTCTTTTCATGATGCTTCTCCAGATAGTGCCCGATTTCTTTTCTCAGTTTTGTACGTGCGCGATGGAGGACTACGCCGACCACCAGCGGTGAAGTATTCATTAGTGCTGCAATTTCTTTATTGTCAAACCCCTCGTAATAACGCAGAACAAACATCTCGCCGGCGGTCTTTCCGAGTCGCGAGACCGCCTGGCGAACGAGGCGTTGCAACTCGCGATCGGCGTGCGCGGCTTCAGGAGTCAAAAAACTGCCCGCAAGGGAATCGACGTCGGCGTCTTCAATGGAGACAGCCCGCGCGCGTGTCCGGCTCCTTAATAGATCGAGCGAGGCGTTGATGGCGGCGCGCGACAGGTAAGCCTCCGGGTTTTTCGACCAGTCGTAGTCGTCCTGGCCTTTGATCAGGCGCAGGAAGACAGTCTGGAGCACATCTTCGGCATCAGCGGCGCTGCCCGTAATTCGCTGAGCGGTCCGAAAAACCCGGCCATGATGTTCCTGGAAAAGGGTTTCCAGCTCGCTGGGTGGTTGTTCTGTCACTAATCGCAAGGGTTTTAGTGCTGCCTGCACGGTGTATCCTCCGTCTACACCCTGATAGACGAGGGCTTGCCGGGTTTATTAACAGCCGGTGCGAATTTTTGGCAGTTTAATTGAGGATTGCCCTTGCGGCGACAGCTAAATTGGCTAAACCGCCATTTTTAGCGGCCGAGCACGGAGCTTTGTCAGTCTCTGGTTCTTTGGATCCACGAGGAAACCGGCCGACTCCAGAGCTACCACGCCCAAAAGTGGCTCACTGTTATCCGGGCCGAAGACTATACGAGTGGCGACGACTTCACCCATAAACGTCAGTTTAGCAATACCATACTCGTATTCGACGATCTCGCCGCTCGCCATTTCATACAGATCTTTGCCCTCCGGTTGAATGCCAATTTTCTTTAGGGCGAACGCCGGCGCCATTGTGTCCATGCAGCCCGTATCCACAAGGAAATTTGCGTTGTATGTTTCGGGAGCGTCTGAGTTTAGTAGTTTGACTGCAACACGTGTGAGGCCCATATTGCTTGCTCCTTCAGGTAGAGGTTTTCTGAGTGGTAATAACATAGGGCGCATACTACCGCATACGCAGATGAGAGTAAAGAAGTGGAATAAATCGATGAGGGACTAAATCGACGATAGAGTTTGAACTCAATGACAATAACGCCGAAGGCGTTCGCTAATTCCAGCCCAGGGTTGGAGCGCCAGCGACAACCCTGGGTACATTCCAAATATGTATTCAACCCTGAAGGGGTTAAAACCTCCGAAGCTCATTGACCAAGACAAACCCTTTCAGGGTTAGCAATTCTTTTGTTATTCGTTCCCAGGGTTGTCGCTTGCGCTCCAACCTTGGGCTGGAATTAGCGAACGCCTTCGGCGTTATCGAGGGTCTTGAGACGTATTTGAGCTTCGGCGGCTTCTCGGGACTTTGGATAGCGGCGAATTACCTCACGCCAGGCGGCGCCGTCGTAGTGGAAGCGCTTTCTTGATTGATCAAAGACAAACGTTACTCGGAGGCGGTTGTAGCGATCGAGGCCCGTGTAATTGAGGTAATACGCGAACTCCGGTGCGCCTCCGAGGTGGTTCATTCGGCGAGACACGGACCTCGAGAGTTCTTCAGCGACTTCCTCAGCACTGTCACCGAGTAATAAGAGAACTGCGGGGCGCAATGGCGAACGCGGGAAGTGGTCAAGGAAGATTCGCGCGCGTGAGATGCGGTCGAAGCCTTCAGAACGTTGAATAAGATCCATCAATCTGCGATCGTCACGCGAGGGCGATACAACTGCTTCGCGTTGAATCCACCCATGCGTCCGGCTGGTGACGTTGACGAGAAAGAACGTGATGCCATCAGCGCTAGTGCGCACGGACCGAACGGCGACCAGGCGTCCGCGGCTGAGTCGCCGGACTAACCTGCCGGTTAATTGCGGCGTCGCACGAAGTGCCGCGAGCCGCTCATCGACGACAATAGCTAGCCGACCGCCTGCCGGAGGCTTCTGTTTCTGCGCCAGAGTTGTGAACGGAATGAAGAGAAGAAGAAAAAACGCGAGCTTGTGAGGAAGCATTATGGTTCTCCAATCGTGAGGTTCTTAAATCGTGGCCGCTATTCTCTCTCGAAACTGCGCATGATGGAAGTGGCAAATCGCAACCGCCAGCGCATCCGCGGCGTCGTGCGGCGCCGGAACGCTCTTCAGCGCCAGCAGCATCCGGACCATCTCCTGCACCTGATGCTTCTCCGCATTCCCATACCCGACAACCGTCTGCTTAATGAGTCGCGGTGAATACTCGTGAATCTCGAGCCCTGCGCGTTCGGCGACCAACAACACCACACCACGCACCTGCCCGAGTTTCATACTGACTTTCACGTTCGTCGCAAGAAACGCATCTTCGAGCGCACACGCATCGGGCCGGTGTTGCGCAATCACTTCCTCCAGCGCGTTGCATATTTTCAACAGCCGCGTCGAAAATCCAAGGCTCGAAGACAAGCGAACCGAACCAAACGCCACCAGCGAATAGCGCCGCCCGTCCCCTTCAACCACGCCCCATCCGGTCGTCTGGCTGCCAGGATCGATTCCCAGAACACGCATGGCGCGGCAGTATACTACATAGATCCTGGTGCTTTGCTTTGTTTAAAAAACAAGGTACTAAGTACCAACTACAAAGCACAAAATGATATTCTGAAAGTCCCCCTTAAATTCCCCTAGCAAATCATGAGTGAGTTCTTAGAATCGCTGGCTTCATTATTCCGTAAACCCGCGGGCGAGGCGGACGAGAAGCCGTTTCAAGCAGAGTTCTTCAGTGTCGAACGGCTCGAGCAGTTCGCACAGACTCTCGCGGCCAAACACAAAACAGTTACCCGCAAGGACCGCGCACAACTGTTACCGCGGCTCGAAGACAACGGCCGCAAACTCGAAGCCGCTTACAAAACCCTTGTCGAAGCGCTTCGTGAAGGCCGCGCGATCTCGCCCGCGGCTGAATGGCTCGTCGACAACTATCACATCGTCGAAGAACAACTGCGCGAGATTCGCGAGGATCTTCCCAAGAGCTACTATCACGAACTCCCGAAACTCGCAGAAGGCGAACTCGAAGGCTACCCGCGCATCTACGCCGTCGCGCTCGCCCTCATCGCGCACACTGATTCTCGTCTCGACACAAACACACTCCAGAGATTTATAGCGTCGTATCAAACCGTCGCTCCACTCTCGATCGGAGAACTCTGGGCCGTCGCCATCACTCTGCGTCTCGCGCTCGTAGAAAACCTCCGCCGCCTGGCAATCTCGATCGCGGGTGCACGCGACGAGCGCGAAGAGGCTGACAAATTCGCCGACAGGCTGCTCGAACTGGCCTCGCGCCAACCCGCCGCGATCATGCCGTTCGTCAACGAACGACTCGCAAAACGAGAAGAGCTGCCGCAAACGTTCGTGGTCCAGCTCGTGCAACGCCTGCGCGACCAGCATCCTTCCGTCATGCCCGTCATGGATTGGATTGAAAATCAACTCGCGCCGAAAGGCACCAGCGTCGAACAGATCATCCACGCAGAACACCAACGCCAGGCTGGGGCGCAGGTAACTGTCGGAAACATCATCACGAGCATGCGGCTGCTCTCAACGCTCGACTGGAACGACTTCTTCGAGAAGGTCAGTTTGATCGAGCCACTGCTCGGCAAGGATCCCGCCGGTGTCTATTCTCGGATGGAGTTCCTCTCGCGCGATCGCTACCGGCACGTTATCGAGCGCATCAGCAAACGCACACGCACCAACGAACTCGAAATCGCACAAGCAGCCGTCGACCTGGCCGCGCAAACAAAAGATCAAACCGGCCCACACAGACACGTCGGCTATTACCTCATCGACGACGGCCTAAATCTCCTGGAGTCGAAGTTCAATTATCAACCACGCCCAGCGGAACGATTCCGAGGTTTTCTTTTGCGTCACAACACCGCGATCTACCTCGGCACGCTCGTCTTCTTAACGACACTGCTGCTGGGTTTCCTGCTTTACACGATGTACACGCAGGACGCCGACTGGAGATTGCTCGCACTCACCGCGCTGCTGGCCCTGATTCCCGCAAGCGATCTCGCCGTCACAGTGCTCAACTGGGACGTGACGCATTACTTTCCGCCACGCTTGCTTCCGAGGATGGAGACGGCGCGCGGCATTCCTGAAGACGCCGCAACGTTCGTCGTGGTACCCACGATCCTTCTGAACGAGCCGCAAGTGCGCGAGCTGGTCGAGAGACTTGAAGTCCATTACCTCGCGAACCAGGACAACCACGTCTACTTCGCTCTGCTCGGCGATTTTCCCGACGCTGAGTCAGAAGAGACATCGAACGATTCCAATCTCCTGTCGATCGCGCAGAGCGGCATCGACGCTCTGAATCAACGACACGGCGAGGCTCGCTTTCATGTCTTTCACCGTCGCCGGCAATGGAATCCGGGTGAAAAGAAGTGGATGGGTTGGGAACGCAAACGCGGCAAGCTCGAAGAGTTCAATCGACTGCTTCGCGGCGCCAGGGACACAAGCTTCGTGGTCCGCACCGCGGACGATGTTTTACTGAAATCTATTCGCTACGTGATCACGCTCGATTCCGACACGCAGCTTCCGCGCGACGTAGCGCGCAAGCTGGTCGGCGTAGCAATTCATCCATTGAATCAACCCCGCATCGACGCGGCAACGAACCGCATCGTTTACGGATACGGAATTCTGCAACCACGCGTCAGCATCTCGCTCGCGAGTGCATCGCGATCGAGGTTTGTACAGATCTTTTCCGGTTACACCGGAATCGATCCCTACACAACCGCGGTTTCAGACGTCTACCAGGACTTTTTCGGCGAGGGCAACTTCACGGGCAAAGGACTCTATGACGTCGACGCTTTTCAACGCACGCTCGACAATCGCGCACCTCCAAACACGCTGCTCAGTCACGACCTCTTCGAATCGTTGTTTGCACGCGCCGCACTGGCAACCGACATCGAACTGCTCGACGATTACCCCGCGTCTTACGAGGTCTACGCAAAACGATCCCATCGCTGGACGCGTGGCGATTGGCAGATCATTCGCTGGCTCTTCCCGGCTGTCCCCGACGGCGAGCGTCGCAAGGTCCGCAACGTCGTGCCGGTGATGGGTCGCTGGAAGATCCTGGACAATCTGCGGCGCAGTCTGGTTGCCCCTTCGCTGTTCCTGTGGCTGCTTGCTTCGTGCGCGCTCTTTCCGGGATCGCCGTTTTACTGGTCGCTCTTTGTGTTTCTTGTGATCGCATTCCCGGTTTACCTGCACGTGACCACGGGTCTGCTGATTCATCCGCGCGGCATTCCATGGACCAGCCACTTCTGGAGCGTCTGGGGCGACTTCCGCACAAACACGGCGCAGATCGCGCTGTCGTTTGCTTTCCTGCCACATCAGGCATGGCTGATGTGCGATGCGATCGTTCGCGCGCTTTATCGTCAGCTCATTTCCAGGAAGAGCCTGCTCGAATGGGTTTCGGCAGCGGAAACGGAGAAATCTGCGCGCAACACGCCACTCGCATTTACGCGATTCTTGCTCCCGGCGCTGCTGCTGACGGTGATTGCACTCGGTTTGACGGTGGGCCTACGACTAACAGCGCTGCCGGTGATGGGTCCACTCGCCGTTCTCTGGCTGTTCTCGCCGTTGATTGCCTACTGGGTGAGCAAACCGCGACCCAAGGAACGAAAACTGTTGAGCGCTGACGACGCAAAGTACGCGCGCATGATCGCCCGTCGCATCTGGCGCTTTTTCGAAACCTTCGTCGGCGCGGAAGACAACTGGTTGCCGCCCGACAATTACCAGGAAGACCCTGCGCCGATCACCGCACACCGCACTTCACCGACAAACATCGGTCTGCTGCTGCTCGCGACTTCGTCCGCACGCGATCTCGGTTACGTTGGCGCACTCGAACTGGTCGAGCGATACGAACTGACGTTCTCGACGCTCGCGACGTTGGGGCGTATGCACGGTCATTACTTCAACTGGTACAACACACAAACTCTCGAACCGCTGATGCCGCAATACATCTCCACGGTGGACAGCGGCAATCTCGCCGGTCATCTGATCGCAGTCAAACAAGCATGCGTCGAGTTTCCAGAACAAAGCTTGTTTGACACCGCGATCATCGCGGGTTTGAACGACACCCTCGACGCGATCACGACCGAAGCCATCAATCTCGGAAGTTTTCGCCAGCGCACTGAAGTCGTGACGGTCAGACAGTTGCAGGATGAGATCGCAGCGTGTCGCCAACGGCTTAAGACCGATCCCGGCGATTCACTTTCGTCATGGACCGTGCTGATCGATTCTCTGGGACGTCGCGCGTCGGAGATCGAAGACATCGTCAACGCCCTGGCTCACGAACATGGAGAAGGCGGTTTTAAGGAATTGCGTTGGTGGGTGGGAGCGTTCAAGCACCAGGTTGATGCGCGCCGCAGAGATATCGAGGCACTCACGCAATGGGGTCTCGTGCTTCCGGTCCTCGAGGCACGACTGAAGGCCGATTCGGATAAAGACTGGGAGGCCATCATTGAACTCCTGCAAAACGTTCCGACACTCGCAGAAGTACCGCAGATTTGCGACAAGGCCCTGGTCCAACTCGCCGCGATGCAGGAGCACGCGTCGGAATCACTGGCCCAGGCAGCTTCGCGGTTGACAAAGGCCCTCGAACAATCCGCCGGAGCTTCGTCTGACATGTTGTCGCGCCTGAGCCGGCTCGCGCGGCGCTGCGATCAGATCGTCGAAGAGATGGACTTCTCGTTCCTCTTCGATGTGGAACGAAAGTTATTCACGATCGGTTACAACGTGACCGCGTCGAGGGCCGACGACTCTTATTACGATCTGCTCGCATCCGAAGCACGACTCGCGAGTTTTGTCGGTATCGCGAAGGGCGACGTGCCGCAACAACACTGGTTCCGGATGGGCCGCGCACTCACAAAGGTCGACCACGGGCGCGCGCTCATTTCGTGGACCGGCACGATGTTCGAGTACCTGATGCCGCTGCTGGTGATGCGTAATTACCAAAACACGCTGCTCTCTGAAACTTATCAAACCGTGGTCGATCGCCAGATCGAGTATGGCGAGGAGCGCGGCGTGCCGTGGGGGATTTCAGAAGCTGCGTACAACGTGCGCGATCTTCATCTCAATTATCAATATGGACCATTCGGCGTCCCCGGTCTCGGATTGAAGCGCGGGCTGATAGAAGATCTGGTGGTCGCGCCGTACGCATCGATGCTGTCGGCGGAGATCGATCCCGACTCATCGATGAGAAACCTGCGCCGGCTGCAAAAAGAAGGCGCATTTGGACCATACGGCTTTTACGAGTCGATCGACTACACCGCCGAACGACTACCGGAAGGCCAAAAGTCAGTAATCATTCGCGCGTTCATGGCCCACCACCAGGGGATGAGTCTCGTTTCGCTTGCCAACGTCTTGCACGAAGATCTGGCCGAGCGACGTTTTCACGCGGACCCGGCAGTGCAGGCGACCGAGCTACTTTTGCAGGAACGAATCCCGGTCGGAGTGCCGGCCGCACATCCGCGCGCCGAGGAAGTTTTGACCGGGCGCGTCATGCAAACTTTGCCGGGAATGATCACGCGCGTGTACGAAACGGCGGACCTCGACACCCCACGCACGCAGTTGCTTTCGAACGGCACGTACAGCGTGATGCTTACGACCGCGGGCTCTGGTTACTCGCGCTGTGAAGCGAACGCCGTCACGCGCTGGCGTGAAGACGTCACGAGAGACAATTGGGGCGCATTTATTTACCTGCGCGACGTACGCACTGGCGCGGTCTGGTCCGCCGGCCATCAACCAGTGCGTCGCAAGCCACAGTCGTATCACGTCGCTTTCTCCGAAGACAAAGCAGACTTTCGTCGCGTCGACTCCGGTATCTCGACTCGTATGGAAGTCGTCGTATCAGCCGAAGACAACGCCGAAGTACGTCGCATCTCGCTCACAAATCATTCGACGCGCATGCGCGAGATTGAATTGACGAGTTATGCAGAGGTCGTGCTCGCCACACCCGATGCTGACGCAGCTCACCAGGCGTTCAGCAATCTGTTTATCGAGACTGAATTCTTCGCCGGCGAGAATGCGATCCTGGCCCATCGACGCCAGCGCTCGCCCGAAGATCAGCCGATTTGGGGAATACACGTCGTCGTTGCCGAAGGCGATGTTGTTGGCGCGACCCAATACGAGACCGATCGCGGGCGGTTCCTTGGACGCGGACGAACGGCGAGCAATCCGGTTGCCGTGATGGAAGACCGGCCGCTTTCAAATACGACGGGCGCCGTGCTCGATCCGGTTTTCAGTCTGCGCCGGCGCGTAAGACTTCAGCCAAATCAAACTGCCAGGTGTACGTTCAGTACCGCCGTGGCCCAATCGCGTGACGAAGCTGTGGCGCTGGCAGACAAGTATCACGATCCAAACATCTTCGAACGCGAGCTTCGCCTGGCCTGGACCAAAGCGCAGGTCGAAATGAGTCACCTGAAGATCGACGCGGAAGAGGCGCACCTGTTTCAACGTCTCGCAGCGCGCATCGTCTACTCCGATCCTTCACTGCGCCCGCGTCCACACGTGCTTGCACTCAACACGAAGTCGCAATCGGGTCTTTGGGCATATGGCATCAGCGGCGATCTACCGATCGTCGTCGTCCGCATCAACAAAGAGGACGACCTGCGAACCGTCAGGAAGCTCGTGCGTGGACATGAGTACTTGCACTTCAAAGGACTCCGAATCGATCTCGTTATTCTCAACGACACGCCGACGAGCTACATGCAGTTGCTGCATCAGGAACTCGACACGATCGTACGCACCACCGGGTTGCAGGGCTTGCAGGACAAGGCCGGAGGCGTTTACCTGCGGCAGGCCGATCAGATACCTGAGCCCGACCGCATTCTGCTCCACGCTGTAGCGCGAGCAGTTATCGTCGCCGATCGGGGTTCATTGGAGGATCAGATCGAGCGGCCCCAGGTCGCGGAACCATTGCCTGCGCCCCTGGTGCCAAGGCTTCCGTCACAAACGTATCCGGAAGCGGCGGTTGCGCCTCCCGAACTCTCGTTCTTCAACGGACTCGGCGGATTTCACCAGGGCGGCCGTGAGTACGTGACGCTCCTCGGCGCCGAACAGTGGACACCGGCGCCATGGTCGAACGTGATCGGCAACGCCGTAGAGTTCGGCTTTCTGATCACCGAAACAGGCGCGGGTTGTACGTGGTCGCTTAACAGCCGGGAGAATCGTCTGACGCCCTGGTCCAACGATGCCGTTTGCGATCCGCCGGGTGAGGTGGTCTATCTTCGCGATGAAGATTCAGGGACGGTCTGGTCCGCGACGCCGCTACCGATTCGTGAGCGAGAGCCCTACATCATCAGGCACGGCCAGGGCTACAGCGTCTTCGAACATTCGACCCACGGCATCACCCAGGAGTTTCTGGTTTTTGCGCCGCTCGATTCGCCCGTAAAGATCTCGCTGCTGCGTTTGCGTAACCGCACCGCCAGAAAACGAAGACTGTCAGTCACGAATTACAATGAACTCGTGCTCGGTGTTCAAAGAGCCTCGTCAGCGCCTTACATCATCACCGAGATCGATCAAGCAGCCTCGACGATCTTCGCCACGAACCCCTTCAACACCGAATTCGCCGAGCGCGTTGCGTTCGTCGCGACCAGCGAGAGTATTTCCAGCGCAACGTGCGATCGAAAGGAGTTCATCGGTCGCAACAGTTCCCTCGAAACTCCCGCCGCACTCAAACGAATTGCCTTGTCAGGAAAGGACGGAGCCGGGCTGGATCCATGCGCCGCGATTCAAACCAACATCGAGCTCGCTCCGAACGAAGCGCGCGAAGTTGTGTTTTTAATCGGCGAGGCGGAGTCGAAGACGGAGGCTCAGTCGATCGTCGCGAACTTCCGCCAGACGGGAAATGTCAACGCGGCGTTTGAAAAAGTGTTGGGTCACTGGGACGAGCTTCTGAGCACGGTGGAAGTCAGAACTCCCGATCAAGCGTTGGACACGATGCTGAACCGCTGGCTCCTCTACCAGGCGCTCTCGTGTCGCATCTGGGCTCGTACAGCGTTCTACCAATCCGGTGGCGCATTTGGTTTTCGCGATCAATTGCAGGACGCGATGGCGCTGGTCTACAGCCATCCCGAAATCGCACGCAAACAGATCGTTCTGGCGGCCGGGCATCAGTTCAAGGAAGGCGACGTGCAGCACTGGTGGCATCCGCCCGGCGGACGAGGTGTGCGCACGAAGATTTCCGACGACCTGCTGTGGCTCCCGTTTGTCGCTGCGTTCTACATCTCTGTGACTGGCGACGATTCCGTGTTGGAAGAAGTAGTTCCCTTCCTCGAGCAGCCTCTGCTCGGCCCTGACGAACTCGAGAGCTACCAGCAGCCGAACGTCTCAGAAGAATCGGCGCCGATCTACGAACACTGCGCACGTGCGATCGATCGCAGCCTCGCTGTCGGCAAGCATGGTTTGCCGTTGATGGGTTCGGGCGATTGGAACGACGGAATGAATCGCGTCGGACATCTCGGGAAAGGCGAGAGTGTTTGGCTCGGTTGGTTTCTGACGACGACAATCGCGGCGTTTATATCTCACGTCGACTCGAGAAAACAGAAAGCGCGCGGCAATCGATATCGAAAACACCTGGACAACCTGAAGAAGGCGCTCGAAGACAAGGCGTGGGATGGCGACTGGTACCGGCGCGCTTATTTCGACGACGGTCAACCGCTCGGTTCGGCCAAAAACGACGACTGTCGCATCGATTCGATCGCGCAGTCGTGGGCTGTGATTTCAGGTGCGGCGGAGCCGTACCGGATGAGCCGCGCGATGGCTGCTGTCGAAGAGTACTTGATCAGGCGTGGCGATGGCCTGGTGATACTTTTTACGCCGCCTTTCGACAAGGGCGCGCTCAATCCGGGTTATATAAAAGGATACGTTCCGGGTGTGCGTGAGAATGGCGGGCAATACACGCACGCTGCGATCTGGACGTTGATTGCGTACTCGCTGTTGGGGGACGGCGAGCGCGCTGGTGAGTTGTTTGCACTGCTGAATCCAATCAGTCATTCCTCGACGCGTGCGGGGCTGCACAAATACAAGGTCGAGCCGTATGCGGCTGTAGGCGATGTTTATGCTGTGCCGCCGCACAACGGGCGCGGGGGTTGGTCGTGGTACACGGGATCGGCTGGTTGGATGTATCGTGCCGGCCTGGAAAACATTCTGGGTTTCAAGCTGCAAAAAGATCGTCTGGAGATCGATCCGTGTGTGCCGCGCTGGTGGCGTGAATTCGAGATCACATATCGGCGTGGACGTGCGGTTTACAGGATCAAAGTGGAGAATCCGATGGGTGTGAGTCGCGGCGTGGTGACGGTCGAGGTCGACGGCGTGGAGCAGAAGGAGATCACGCTCGTCGACGACGAGAAGACGCACAACGTTCGAATCGTGATGGGTGAACCCACGCGCACCGAGGAAGGCGAACCCGCGCGCCACGCACAAGCTTAACGTAGGCCTTTTCTTTGCGCCTTTGCGCCTTTGCGTGAGAAATATTCCTCGCAAAGGCGCAAAGGCGCAAAGGAAGAATCAAGCGGCGGCCATGTCGGCTTCGCTGATGTCAAAATTCGCAGAGACCTTCTGCACGTCGTCGTGGTCCTCGAGGGCTTCCACTAACTTCAACATCTGCCGTGCGTCTGCGCCCTCGAGCCGGATGTAGTTCTGCGGCACCATCTCAACCTCCGCGACCTGCGGTTCGATGCCGGCTTTCTTCACCGCCGTCAGCACCCCGTCGAACGCGTCTGGCGAAGTTATGATCTCGAAGTTGTCTTCGTCATCACGAAGATCGTCCGCGCCCGCATCGATCGCGAGTTCGAAAAGATCTTCTTCCGATCTCCCTGCCTTCTCGACCACGATGTAACCCTTCTTATCAAACATCCAACCCACCGAACCACTTTCACCAAGGTTTCCACCATTCTTCGAAAAGATGTGACGAATCTCGGCCACAGTGCGATTTCGATTGTCAGTCATCGATTGAATCAACAGCGCCACGCCGCCCGGTCCATAACCCTCGTACGTGATCTCTTCGTAGTTGACGCCCTCTTCTTCACCGGTACCACGACGGATCGCGCGGTCGATCGTGTCGTTGGGCATGTTTCCGGCCTTGGCGTCGTTGATTGCCTTGCGCAGGCGCGCGTTGGCATCCGGGTCGCCACCGCCCGAACGCGCGGCGACCGTGATTTCTTTAATAAACTTCGTGAACAGCTTGCCGCGCTTGGCATCGAGCGCGCCTTTCTTGTGTTTAATACTGTGCCATTTAGAATGTCCGGACATTGGATTCGATCCTTCAGAGAATGTGCTGCGGGTTAGTTAGGCTACGAAAATATATCGCGCAAAGGCGCAAAGACGCAAAGGAAAACCATGATTCTCTTTGCGTCTTTGCGCCTTTGCGAGGCCTACTTTAGCTGCTCGTATTCTTTCTTGGCTTGCACGAGCACGGGCAGATCCTGGTCCGCGTCTTTCCACAACGCAAAGAAATCCTGATATGACTTGCGGGCGCCGGCGGCGTCGCCATTCAAAACCGCGGCGTGTGCGAGGCCCAGGTGCGCAAGCGCATGGACTGGCGAGAAAATATCTATCCCCGGGCTGTCGACGATCTTCTTAAATTCCGCCGCCGCTTCGTTACCCATCCGTTGCTGGAGATATAAATTCGCGCGCATGTACACCGGTCCCAGGCCTGTGCCGCGGCCACGATCATAGATCCGAACAGATTCCAGAATCTTAATTGCCTCTGACGCATTGCCTCGACTTTTTTCAATTGCCGCGCGAACCATCGGCGCAACGATTGATGAGAGTGTTGTATTTTTCGGTTGAATACCCCGTGCATCGGCGACGATTGACTCAGCCTCCCCCGCATCGCCGCAGGCGCCATAAATTATTGCTGCGTTCGCCATGCTGATTTGTCCGCGAAATAACGCCATGGAAGCTTTTGCGCTGTCTTTTGCTTGCTGACACTTGCCCACCAGCAAGAACTCAGTCGCCAGAAGCAACAACTCGTTTGACGAATTCTCGTTGCGATTCTGACTCTTAAGCATCTCGACCGCACGCCTGTGAAGCTCTTCTGATCGCTTCAATTTTCCAAAATAGACTGCCGTGCCTGCCTGCTGCGAAATGAATACAGGCTCGTCCGCCTTGCCTTTACCCCATTGAAGTTCCCGATCCATCCCGGCTTGATCGCGGCGCAGAAAGGCGAAAAGGTAGTTATTGAAGTGCACACCAAGCGAGTCGGGATTTATCTTTTCCGCATCGCGCGCCGCCTGCTGCGCTTCATCCAATCGTCCGAGAGCGATAAAACTGTCAATCAGGTTTTGCCAGGCGCTTGCACTACTCGGACTCAGGCGAACAGCCTCCTTGGCCTCTGTTAACGAGTTCTCATACTGTCCGAGGAATTTATAGTTCAGGGAAAGATTGTTGTGCGGTGTGAAGTCGTCAGGGTAAAGTCGCGCCCAGGTCTGGAGCGTTTCCATTGCCTTGTCGAACTCGCCGGTTACGAAATTGTAGTACTTTTCCGACAGGTAAAGCCGTTCACGTTCGCTCACCCGATCGCGAAGTTCGTAAGCTTTTTCGAACCACTGCCTACCGGCCTCCCGCTGATCCTGGTTGACATATTGAACGCCGATACGGGCGTAAGCCATTGCAAAGTTCGGATCGAGTTCGACGGCGCGTTGGTACAGAGCCAATGATTCGCGCGCCCTGCCCTTCGCTCGTTCCTCGTTACCCATTGAAAATGCTTTCAAGGCGTCGAGAGAGGAAGTCGTGGCCTGCTCGATCGGAACGTCGTACTTCTGAATGGAGCTGAGCGACTCGCCCAACCTCTTTCGCAGATTGATGACTGCTGTGCCGAGCGACGAGAGCACCTTCTCCTTGCTCTCCGCTTCGACCTGTTCGCGTGCTATCGGATCGCCTGAACGTGGATTGATCGCCTCGAGCGTGATGACGTAGTGACTGCCGATACTCGCGATCGTTCCGGTCAGCATCGCCTTGATTCCCTGCCGTTCACAGATCTCTCGACCCACGTCACGCGTGATTCGATCGTCTGGAGAGCGGCCCATAAAGCGCAGTGTTTCGCGTACGCGATCTTCGGGAAACAGATTCAAAAATGGCGTTTGACCGAGATGAACCGCGAGCGCCTGTTTGAGTGTCCCGTCAAAAACCGGCTCGCCGGTTGTGTTGACAAAATCCGTCAGCAATACGGTGTCGCGATCTGTGAGCCGCTTCGAGTTGCGTTTGTAGATATAGACGGCCGAAGTAGTTGCCGCGACCAGGAACAGCGCCACAATGGCGGCCGCGATCTTATGTCGCTTGATTCCGCTCGCGATGTATTCAGCGCTCGAAACATGCGAGATCGTTTTCGTCGGCACTGCGTGCTCTGGAATCGTTTTCGCAGCGCCCACCTCACTGATCCTCGATCCACTGAAACTACCGGGAGCAGCAGATCGCTCCAGCTCAGCTTCGAACTCGAGACGCTGCTTCAGGCGACGCAGGTCAGTCAAAAGCTCTTTGACGGTTTGATAGCGCTCGTCGCGATCCTTTCTGAGCGCCTTCATCACGATCCAATCGAGCTCGGCAGGCACGTTCGCAGCGAAACGAGCAAGTGGCGGCGGTTCTTTTTGTGTGATCGCAACGATGACGTCAGTCGAGGTCTCACCTTCAAAGGGCGTTCGGCCCGCGACCATTTCATAAATGACAACGCCGAGACTCCAGATATCACTGCGCGCATCCACCGGTTTTCCCCGCGCCTGCTCGGGCGACATGTAATGCGATGTTCCCATCACTACGCCCGCGTCGGTTTGGACCAGCACACGCGTCGGACTTTCGGTATCCAATGGCGTTCTATCGACAGTTTCCGTCAGTTTAGCGAGACCAAAATCCAACACCTTCACGTAGCCGTTGCGACGGATCATGATGTTGTCAGGCTTGATGTCGCGGTGCACGATTCCGGCGGCGTGCGCTTCCTCGAGCGCGCTCGCAACCTGGAGCGCGATGTCGAGAATCTCCGGCATTTCGAAATGCGTACTGGCTAACTTGCGACGCAGGGTCACGCCATCAATATATTCCGTTGCGATGTAATGGCGGCCGTCGTCGTCACCGACTTCATGAATCGTGAGAATGTTTGGATGATTCAGGTTCGACGCTGCCGCAGCTTCCTGCTCGAATCGATGCAGGCGATCCTTGTTTGTCGTGTACTCGTGACTCAGGATCTTGATCGCAACCTTGCGCCCGAGCTTCATGTCTTCCGCGAGATAGACCACACCCATCCCGCCCGCGCCGAGCTTATCGAGAATTCTGTAATGGGAAACTTTCTCCGGATCCATGTCTTAAACCGAACGTCACACGACTTGTTCTTATGCCTTTTTGTGGCTTAGAAAGCCTGCAACGGAGCGCCTCTAATCAACGTCCCCGCAATTGCAGCCTGAAAGAGCCAAAGGATTATGAAAGCCACAATCGGAGAGATGTCGATCCATCCGAGCGGTGGAATGATCCGCCGCAATGGTCCCAGCAACGGCTCAGTGACGTCGATCAAAAACCGCATGATGCGATTTCTGTAACTCAGCCTGCCCCAGGAAAAAACGATACGCATGATGATGAGTAGAATGTAGATCGATATTGCTCCGTACAGCAGATAACCAAGCACCGAGATCATTGCGCCCTCGCGAACACTAACCAACACGCCCAGGATCGTCGAGCAAATAGCTCCGATGAGTTGCAACAAAAAGTAACCGAGCAGTATCACGAGCAGAATCACAACCAGCGGCGCGAATTTCGGATCCATCCCGAAGTTCCGCAGACCGCCGCGCACGGGAATCAAAAATCCATCCGTAAGCCTGTGAATTGTGCGTGAGATCCATCCGAAGGGATTCAAATCCAACGCATCGACGATCAGCCGGAGCACCATGAGCACTATGACGCCAACAATAAATAACGCGATGGCCCAACTCAACCACAAGTACGTGCGACTAATGATCTGCATAATTGAATCAATGCCTCGCGGCGCGTTCGCCAAAAATCGCCGTGCCGACGCGAACCATCGTAGCTCCTTCTTCGATCGCAACTGCGAAGTCCTGAGTCATACCCATTGACAGCTCCGCCTTCCGATCTTGAAAAGCGCCCTGGCGACTGAGCTCGTCTCGCAGCTCGCGAAGCCGGTGAAAGAAGGGACGGCTGTGTTCCGGGTTTTCAAAAAATGGTGGCAACGTCATCAACCCGATCAGTTCGAGTCGACTCAACTCTGCGAGGCTGTCCACCAACTGCGACAAAGCTGTTTCTTCAATTCCCGACTTAGTTTCCTCATGCCCCAAATCCACCTGAATCAGTACCCGAAGCTTGTCTCTTCCTTCTTCTTCACACAAACGATCTAAACGTCGCGCGAGATCGATCGAATCGAGAGAATGAATAACGTCAAACAGGTTTACTGCCCGCCGTGCCTTGTTTGCCTGAAGATGTCCGACGAGATGCCAGCGAACTTTATCGCGCCCGATCTCGATGATCTTTTCTTCAGCTTCCTGCACACGGTTCTCGCCCACGTCGGCCGCCCCAAGTTCGATCAAATGCTTCACGACGGCCGCCGGATGGGTCTTGCTGATGGCGATGAGCCTGACCTCCTCGGCCCGCCGGCCCGCCTTCTCAGCCGCGGCTGCAAGCTGGGCACGGACCCGTGCAAGTCGTTGTGCGAGTAGGTCTTCCGCCGAGTTAACGTGTGTCATAACCGGATTGATAGACAATCATAATAACCCAGACCGCAAAAGGTGCTAGAAGGGCCCGCGGGTTTAATGCTATGGTAACGAGTACTGAACCGCGCGCGGCAGCGCCAGGTCAATCTCCCTCGGTTCCGTTGAGCCCCAAGCCCTCATTCAATGAAATTTGATTCGAGGAGGATCTTATGAAGGTTTCAATTTCGAGAAACGTTGGGATTGCCCTGCTGCTGTTGGTAATGCTCCTGACCGTAACGTACGAAGCTATGGCCCAGGGCCGTGGTCGCAGGATGTCACAACAGGATAGGAAGTGTGCGAAGTTTGTTAATTGTCACGACGCGCGCGATGGTCGTTGGGACGGGCGCGGACCGCGACGCAACGTGTCGCTCAGGGATCGAATCTGGAGACGTAATCGCAGAGACCGCGACCGCGACAGAGACTTTGACAGAATTTCCCGTCATCGCCGCCACCGTGATTTCGACCGCGATTGGCGTCGCCGGTAAGCGTTCTTGACACCATCTGAACGCATTCGCATAATGACTCTCCCCGTATCTTGCGGATGTGGCGGAACTGGCAGACGCGCAGGTCTCAGAAGCCTGTGATGGTGACATCGTGGAGGTTCAAGTCCTCTCATCCGCACCAACTCTTCACAATTCTTAACAACTCTTAACACTACTTAACTCATCAAAGCCAAAATAATTGCCACGGATTTTCGGAGCCCGGTGTTTTCGTACTAGAGGTCAAGTTCCGAAAGGGGAGTATTTAATGAACGATCAAGCAGCTTTGATGGAAACAGACAATTTGAGACAGTCTGTCAACTCAATGCCTGACAGAATGGTGCGTCTGAAACTTGCTGAGCGACCCGATCGAGATCGCGTTCAACGCGTTGTTGATCTGGCGGACGCACTGTTAAGTGAGGCGGAGACGTTGGCACGCGATAAGGCTTTCACTGAGGAAGCCACCCGACTCAAGCCGTTGGACATTCTCGGAGGAATCAGTTTCTATGATGAAGTGCAGCGGTTCGAGACCCACCTGATCAAGATGGCGCTGGCGGAGACTGGTGGAAACCAGGCGAAGGCAGCAAGGCTCCTTGGAATAAAAGCAACTACACTGAACTCGAAAATTAAACTCTTCAACATTGAGGTAGGCTAGGCTCCCCAGCCCCGACTCAATTCACAGCTTCCGACGCACCGAGTAGCTCAGGCTCGGTGACGTCGGAAACCGTTAATAACTGTTCCTGGTAAAGATTCGAATCAATCAACGTCTGCACCACGTAACGTCCTGCCGTTGGAAACGCCACGTTAACAAAAAAACTGATGTTGTCGGCGAAGCCGCCCGAAGCGATCTCGAATCGCGTCGGTTGCGACACGACGATCGGGTTTTTTCGATCGGGCGTGAGGATGCGCACCTCTGAGAGGTAACTGCCCTGCCCCTGCCAATGGTTAACGATCGCAAACTTGATTAGCGACACGGGTAACTGCTGCACCATGATGTTTTGAAAAACACCCATGAACGACAACTTGTTCCCAGCCTCGAGCCTCACGTCGTCGCAAAACAGCGTATAGAGTAATTGCAGCTTTTTCGTTTGTTCTGTGGTGCTCATCGTTTTCTCTATTAAGCCACAAAAAGGCACAAAAAGCACAAAATGGATTTTTGAACTAAAGTGCTGAATTCTTTCGTTTGTGCCTTTTGTGCCTTTTTGTGGCTAACCCAACATTTCTTTAAAGGCTGTTTCGTCGATGATAGCGACGCCCAACGACTCCGCTTTATCGAGCTTTGATCCCGCGGCTTCACCGGCGACGACATAATCCGTCTTCTTGCTGACAGAAGAATTGACCCGGCCGCCTCTGGCTTCGATCAGCGCACGTGCTTCATCGCGCGTGAAACTCGCGAGCGTGCCGGTAAGTACAAACTGCTTCCCGGCGAACCGCTCATCCGCCTGCGCACTGCTCCTACGCTCGGCTTCCGTTCTGACTCCAGCAGCGCGGAGCCTATCACAAAGCGCACGATTTCCTTCATCGTCAAACCAGTCGTGCACACTCTCAGCCACCGTCAATCCAATCTCCGGGATCGCATCGAGCTCTTCAACCGTCGCAGTTGCCAGTCGTTCGAGCGAGCCCATCTCATGCGCGAGTATGCCCCCTGTCCGCTCACCAACGTGACGAATGCCGAGCGCATAGATCAGGTTCGATAAATCCCGCGACTTACTCGCCTCGATCTGCGACAGCAGGTTCGTCGCAGACTTCTTGGCCATCCTTTCCAGGCCCGCGACCTGGTCCAACGTCAGCGTGTAAAGATCGCCGACATCCTTGACCAGCTTTTCAGCGATGAGCTGCTCGGCAAGCGAGACGCCCAGTCCCTCGATGCGCATCGCGCGCCGTGACGCGAAGTGAATCAGTTTGCCAAGCAATTGCGCCGTGCAATCAGCCGCAACGCAGCGCGCCACGACTTCCCCTTCCGGACGCGAGATCACGCCGCCACACACGGGACAGTGCTTCGGAGGCTTGAATTCTTTTTCCTCGCCAGTGCGTTTCGACGTAACGACGCTGAGCACCTTGGGAATGATCTCCCCGCTCTTCTCGATCATTACCCAGTCGCCGATCTTCACGCCCAGGCGCCTGATCTCGTCTTCGTTGTGGAGAGTGGCTCGTGAAACAGTCGTCCCCGCAAGAAACACGGGTTCTAAAAGAGCCACTGGCGTAAGTGCGCCGGTGCGTCCGACCGAGACAAAGATGTCCAGAACCTTTGTCGACGCCTGGCGCGCGGGATACTTGTACGCGATGGCCCAACGCGGCGCTTTCGAGGTCGCGCCAAATTCATCCTGTAGCGCGGTTGAGTTGACTTTAACCACGAGGCCGTCAATCTCATACCCCAAATCGTCGCGAAGCGCTTCCTTCTCGTTTGCGAAGTCGATCACTTCCTCGATCGTCGTGCAAAGCTTGCGATGTGGATTGACGCGGAAGCCCGCCTGCTCCATC
>DATNCH010000150.1:0-8301 GCA_035571655.1 Pyrinomonadaceae bacterium | reverse complement strand
ATCCTTGTTAAGATAGGCGAACTATGGAAGAGATAACCTCGACTGAACTCAAACAGCGCCTGGACAAAGGCGACGACATTCAAATCATCGACGTGCGCGAGGCCAACGAAGTCGCGATTGGTCGGATTCCAAACTCGGTGCATATACCGCTGGCTCAGGTATTAGCGCGGATGGACGAGATCGATCCGAATCGCGAGACTGTGGTGCATTGCAAGATGGGTGGCCGCAGCGCCCGCGCGATCGACGCGCTCCAGCGGTCAGGGTTTCAAGGCAAGCTGATGAATCTAAAGGGTGGAATTATCGGTTGGTCTAACGAAGTCGATCCGAGCGTCCCGAAATATTAGAATAATTTTTGCCAGGATTACAGGATTAGATAGGATTTACATGATAATCCTGAAAAAAAATCATGTAAATCCTGTCAAAACTTACTTCGTAATCCCCTCGAGTTCGATGAATCGACTCAGTCTGGTGATCACCATTCCTTCTTCACACTCCAACCGGCACGACAACGCCGGCCGGTCGCTCTGCTCGCTCTGCCCTTTCATGTGATACCAGATCTGGCAGTTCGTACATTCCCCGTTCCAGCAAAAATCGCCATACGAGATCGTATTCAGCGACAGGTACTGAAAACAACGCAAAACACGATTCTTCTCCGGAACGCTGACCTCGTTGCCCATTATTTCGACGCTTATCAGCTTCTCGTAGGGATCGAGTAGATCCGGCGCGCTTTGTTCACTCATAGGCAGCGGCAGTATAATCCCTGATTGCTCAAACTCATCGGAAAAAAGCGGGGGTAATCGATTTGGCCTTAGTAATCTACACGAAGCCGGGATGTCCTTACTGTCAGCAAGCACGTGAGTATTACAACTCCAAAAGCATTCCTTTTCTCGACTACGACGCCCAGAACGATCGCGCACGACGGAAAGAGATGTTGTCATTCTCCAAGGGCGACCCGACCGTGCCATGCATCGTCGAAGATGGTAAGTACGTGAAGTCGGGCTGGGGTAACCCGCCTCGTGGTTGAACGGTCCACGATTAACCGGCCGTGCGCCGGGATTTGCAAAAGCTGTCTCCCCTGATTGAAATCGCTCTGTGAGGAAGGTGCTTCATGAGAAACCAATTCCGTTTACCTCTTCTGCTGCTGCTCTTATGCGTTCTCTCAATCAGTAACAACGTTAACGCGCAATCGAATGGAGGAGCCGCCACTCCTCAACCACCTATGGCAGAAAAGAAAACAAAGACCACAAACATCCACGGCGTCACACTGGTAGACGATTACTTCTGGATGCGCGAGAAATCGAACCCCTCGGTGCTCGCGCATCTCAAAGCCGAAGACGCGTACGCGGAATCGTTAATGAAACACACCGCGCCGCTCCAGGAAAAGCTCTACAACGAAATGCTCAGTCATATCAAACAGACTGACACAAACGTGCCGTATCGCGACGGGGGCTATTTTTATTACTCGCGCACTGAAGAAGGCAAACAGTATCCGATCTTCTGTCGCAAGAAAGGGAGTCTTGAAGCTCCGGAAGAGATCTACCTCGACATGAATGAACTTGCGAAAGGTCAAAAGTTCATGAGTCTCGGGGCACTATCTCCAAGCAATGATGGAAACTTGCTTGCTTACAGCACTGACAATAGCGGCTATCGTCAGTTCACGTTGCAAGTTAAAGATTTGCGAACCGGCCAGGTGTTTCCGGAAAAGATTGAACGCGTGACGGGCGTCGTTTGGGCCAGCGACAATAAGACGCTGTTCTACGTCACCGAAGATGCAACTACGAAACGAAGCGACAAGTTCTTCCGCCACGTGCTCGGAACGGATAAGAATGACCTTATCTACGAAGAGAAAGACGAGCTGTTTGACATCGCCACCGGTCGCTCGCGCGACAAGGCGGTGATTTTTCTCGAAGCAGCCAGCAAGACGTCGACGGAGTCGCGCTATCTGATGGCATCGGAGCCTAACTCTGAGCTCAAGGTGATTCTCGCGCGACAACCCGATCACGAGTACGACGCGGATTATCGCGACAATCTCTTCTACATTCGCACCAACAAGGGCGCAAAGAATTTCCGCATCGTTACGGCGCCGGTGAGCGATCCCTCTGAAAAGAACTGGAAAGAGTTTGTCGCCCCCAACACGGCAGTGAAGCTCGATGCGATTAACCTCTTTTCCAATCATGCAGTGTTATCCGAATGGGAAAACGGGCTGCAACAACTCGAAGTCATCGACTTCAAGACCAACAAGCGACAGCGGATCAAATTCCCCGAACCGGTCTACTCGGCAGGATTGAACGCAAATCGCGAATTCGATACGACTGTGGTCCGGTACGGCTACAACTCGCTGGTCACGCCCTATTCAGTGTTTGACTACGACATGAACACGGGTAAATCGACTTTGCTGAAACAGGTCGAGGTTCCGGGCGGGTTCGATAGAACAAACTACAAGTCGGAACGCGTGTTTGCCACCGCTTCGGATGGAACGAAGATTCCGATGTCGATCGTGTATCGAAAGGGAGTGAAGCTCGACGGCTCGGCGCCGCTTCTTCTCTACGGCTATGGCTCATACGGCGCGTCGATCCCGCCGACTTTCTCTTCGAGCCGTCTCAGCCTTCTCGATCGCGGCGTTGTCTTCGTGATCGGACACATTCGCGGCGGCGGTGAGATGGGTGAAGAGTGGCGCCAGGCCGGGCGTATGATGAACAAGATGAATACGTTCACGGATTTCATCGCGTGTGCTGAAGCGTTGATTCAGATGAAATACACGTCTAAGGATCGACTGGTCATTCAAGGTGGCAGTGCCGGCGGACTGCTGATGGGTGTTGTTTCCAATCTCCGTCCGGACCTGTTCAAGGCGGTGATTTCGCAAGTGCCGTTTGTAGACGTGCTGAACACGATGCTCGACGCCAGCATACCGCTGACCACCAGCGAATACATCGAGTGGGGCAATCCTAACGAAAAGGCCGCTTTCGATTACATGAAGACGTATTCGCCTTACGACAACGTCGCCAAAAAGGATTATCCGGCGATGCTCGTGAAGGTATCGTGGAACGACAGTCAGGTGCCGTATTGGGAGGGCACCAAGCTCGTCGCAAAACTGCGAGCAATGAAAACTGATTCAAACCCGCTGCTTTTGAAAGTAAACTTCGGCGCCGGCCACGGAGGTGCATCCGGGCGCTATGATGCGTTACGCGAAACAGCATTTGACTACGCGTTCATGCTCTGGCAGATGGGCGTGAAAGAATAACGGGGCTCGTTTGCGGGTCGTAAAATAGGTCCTATATGACATTTGGTCCTATAGGACCTATATTTATTAGCGATGATCGGATCGACACTGGGGAATTACAAAATCCTCGAGAAGCTCGGCGAGGGCGGACAGGGTACAGTCTATAAAGCCGTCGATTCGAAACTCGGCCGTACGCTCGTCATCAAAGTGCTTCCGGCGGAGCTAACGGCGCGAGAAGCAAACCTCAAGCGCTTCGAACGCGAAGCGCGTCTCGCCTCTGCGCTCGATCACCCAAACATCTGCACGATCTTCGATCTCAATGAGATCAACGGCATCCACTTCATCGCGATGCAATACATCGAAGGGAAGAACGTGCGGCAACTCGTTAACGGTCGCCCGCTCTCCCTCGAAAGTGCTCTATCGATCGCGTTGCAGACTGCTGATGCACTTGCCGCGGCACATTCACGCGGCATCATTCACCGCGATATCAAGGCCGGCAACGTGATGGTCACGCCGACCGGGCAGGTCAAGGTGCTCGACTTCGGACTCGCGAAACTGCTCGACGAAGAAGCCGCACGCACTTCGGGAATTCACCACACAGAGATCACTGAAATCGGTATTCCATACGGCACGGCGACGTATGCGGCGCCCGAGCAGGCGCGTGGCGATCGAGTAGATTCGCGTGCTGACATTTTCTCAACGGGCGTCTTGCTGTACGAAATGCTGACCGGAACGTGGCCGTTCAAGGGCGACACGGCGGTTGAGGTTCGTGCAGCGGTCTTGAATGAAGAACCTGCGCCGCTATCGAAAGTCAGACCAGGGCGCGTGCCGGTGCGGTTGCAACCAATCCTCGACAAAGCACTCGCAAAAGATCCCCGTAATCGTTATCAAAAAATCTCGCATTTCGCTGAGGATCTTCGTTCGATCATTCGCGAGCTTGGTTCAGATACTTTGCCGGGTATCGACGAGAGCATCACGCCGGTCACTCCGAAACACTTGAAACAGGAAGGTCCGGTCACTCGTGCGCTTCGTTGGTTGACTGGCAACAAGAGCGCCGAGAGTGCTTCGCAAGGATCGAAATCTGCGGGCCGCAGTGCTGACGCGAGCCCGATGACGAGTTTAGGCGATCGCGAGCGCCGAAGCGTTGCGATTCTTCCCTTTAAGAACGTCGGCAACGAACGTGAGATCGATTTCTACCAGTTCTCATTAGCTGATGCTGTGATCACCGAGTTGGCGCGTGTGCGATCGCTGGTGGTGCGGCCGTCGTCAGTAATCGTCAAGTATCAGAACAAGACTGTTGACCCGGCGGAAGCAGGACGCGAACTCAGCGTCGATGCGATTCTCACTGCGACGTTCCTTCGCGCGGGCGACCGGTTGCGAGTGACCGCGCAACTACTCGACGTGCGTACGAGCGAGATTCTCTGGAGTGAGCGAATCGACGCGGATGCGAGCGACATCATTGGAGTTCAGGACACGATTGTGCAGCGGATCGTCGAGGGGCTGCGGCTTGAATTGAGTCCCGCCGAACAGGATGAGCTCGCGAGGAAAGCGACTGCCGACGCGGCTGCGACTGAAGAATACCTGCGTGGTCGAGATTGTCTCGCGACGTTCATTTACCACACGATCGCGCGTGAAAATATCGACTCCTCAATCGAACACTTCCGTCGAGCGATCGAGATCGATCCGAACTTCGCGCTTGCTTATTCCGCTCTCGGCAGTTGCTACGTGAATCGCGTGTTGAAAGGCCTCGGTCAGGCCGGTGATCACGACAAGGCGAAGAATGCTTTCAAAAAGGCCTTGGCGCTGGATCCAAAGCTGCTCGAAGCACGCATGCACATGGTGTTCATCTATCTCACCGGTGGACAAAAACAGAAGGCGCGCACCGAGGTCGAGTCGCTGCGTGATGAGTATCCGAACGATCCGGGTGTGCAGTTTGTGCGGGCCGTGGTGGCACGTCTCGACAGCGATTACGAGAAGGCGCTTCGCGGTTTCGATCGTATGGTCCGGCTGAATCCGGGTGAGCGCGTCGTGGCCAGTTACAATCGCGCGCGCATCTTCATGTATCAGCAGGAGTACGACCAGGCTTTGCGGGAGCTTGATCAGGGGGCGGCGCTGGAACCGGAACATCCGATGATTCAGGTTATCCGCGCGCGCGTCCTTTACTACCGCAATCAGATCGACGAGGCCGCGCAAACCCTTCAGCGCGTGTTGCAACGGCATCCGCAGATGGACGGCGTCCGGCCGATTCTCGCCATCTGTTTCAGCGCGCAGGGCCAACACACAAAAGCCAACGAACAGCTCACGCCCAAAGTGAGGCAGGTGGCGGAGGCGGATTACGATATATCCTACTGGCTTGCGTCAGCGTATCTTTTGCAGGGACGCCAGGTCGAAGCATTGCGATGGTTGGAGACGGCCGTCAGCCTCGGAAATGAGAACTACAAGTGGTTTGAAGCTGATCCGAACTGGACTGACATGCACGAGGATCCACGTTTCGTCGAATTGATGAATCGCATCAAGCGCCAAAGAGAAGCGGCGGCAGGGGAACAGTCTGCATGAGAACTTTCGTAGTTGGCGACATCCATGGCCGTTGCGCGCAGCTCCTCAACCTCCTCGACATGCTTCCGCGCGATCCGGAAACTGACACACTCGTTTTTCTCGGCGACTTGATCGACCGCGGCGCTGATGCGCCGGGTTGCGTGTCGCACATCCTGCAAATGTGTCGCGAGAATCCGCAGCAAGTGATTTGCCTGCGTGGAAATCACGAACAGATGCTGATCGATTTTGTTGAAGGACGAAGCTACATCTGGCTGACGCCGGTCACGGGCGGCGAGCGCACGTTTGAACAGTACACGGGGCAGTCGTTGAAAGTGGAGAGTGAGCAGGATCTGGAACAGATGAGGTTGAAGTTTGAGCAATCACTTCCCGCCGAGCATCTCTCGTTTATGCAGGACCTGCCTTACTACCACGAAGACGAACTCGCGATCTATGTTCACGCGGGGCTCGACGAAGGAAAGCATCCGCGCGAGAGTTCGACGACGTCGTTGTTGTGGATGCGCGATATGGATTTTTACAAGAACTACCGCGGGAAGCCGTGCGTGTTTGGACACACGCCGACGCCTCTGCTGCCGTTGCGAGGACGATTGGGGCGGCATGGAATCTACATTTCGCACAGTGCAGTCGGGCTCGACACAGGCTACAACCACCAGTCGCCGCTGAGCTGTCTGTCACTTCCCGATTTCAATCTCTACCAGAGTTTTGCCGACGGCCGCGAAGAGACTTACCAGATCACCTCATTCATCCCTGACACTCTCCGCGAGATGCAACGCAAAGCCGGACTTCCATAATCAGTTAGCCACAATTCGAACCTAATCCTTATTTGCCGGGTCATAATAAGTGCATGGCCGTTGAGGCAGCATCGGAGCGTGAGAGCTGGTGGGTGTTGCAGGCGCAGTCCGGCAGCCACGAGGCTCTGAACGAACTGTTCAAGAGCGTTCAGGATCCGTTGTTTCGCTACATCGTGAGCATTGTGCGCGACCAGCATCTGGCGGAAGACATCCTTCAGGAAGTCTTCATCCGCATTTACCGGAAGTTGCGCTGGTTGCAGGAACCGGCAGCGTTCCGAGCGTGGACGTATCAGATCGCCTCGCGAGAGGCGTTTAGATACCTGAAACGCGAACGGCGCTGGAGTGATCAGATCCGTGATGAAGAGACGTTGACGGCGCTTCCGTCGGACGATCATGAGAGCGAGTTTCCGCGAGAGTTAATTCAGACGTTGCCGCAGTTGGTCGGTAGTTTGTCGCCGGCAAGTCGTGCAGTCGTGGTGTTGTTCTACCTGCATGAAATGTCGCTGGTTGAGACGGCTGCGGTATTGGACATACCCGTCGGCACAGTGAAGTCGCGACTGGCGTACGGGCTTCAGAGTTTGCGGCGGAGTCTGCAAAGGAGTGAAGAACATTGAGTATGAAAAAAGTCTTGATCGCTTTAGCGGTGCTTGAGTTTTTGGCGATGGTAGTCATCTATCTCGCGCAAACGGGTAAGTTGTAAGGAGAAGGGAGATTTGAAATGGCACAGCCTATAAAACTGGATGAAGTCAGGGCAGCGGCACTGGCGCGTATCGATCGCAGTGAACGATATTTCAAGCTGGCATTTTTCGGAGCGGGCCTGGTGGAGTGCCTATTTGTCGTCAGCTTTTTCCTGTTAGCTGACCTGTCGAACCGTCTGCACTTATTGCTTCTAATATCGACCGTGAGTTGTTACTCGATCGTCGTGCTCGGCCTCTTCGCCCTCGGCGCACACATTAATCGCGGCATTGCACGACTTTTGAAAGCTATCGAACTTCGGCAGCACTGAGTGAGTGTTTGGGTTTGTAGTCGCGAAATTTGCGTCTCACTTGAACTGATGGGCCGAAGTTTATCAGCAGGCCAGTTTCAATTCGGGTAGCAGTGAGATAGTGGACTAGTTGCATCTCGTGTTCCAGAACCAGGTTCTGAACAGCCTTGATCTCAATTATCAACTGCTTATCTATCCAAAGATCAGGAAAGAAAATGCCGACCGAATGCCCCTCATACCAGACGGGCAATTTGCCTTGTTGCTGCACCTCGATACCGAGTTTGTCTAATTCGAACTTTAGGGCGTTCTCATACACCTTCTCGAGAAAACCCGGGCCAAGGATGTTGTGAACCTTGTAAGCGCAGCCGATGACTTTATGAGTGAGGTTATTGATGTCCATAGCATCTCCGTGAGGTAGAGGTATTTTTGACAGGATGAATTACAGGATTTTTTCAGAATTTACAAGTTCTAAATCCTGAAAAAATCTTGTAAATCCTGTCTAAACGCGCTCGTACTCGTAGCGGCCGATGATGCGTTTGTGCATGTATTGGCCGATCGACTCGGCGCTCATCAGCCCGTCGTACTCAAACGCGGGCACTTCTTTGTAGCGGTATCTCCCACCCTTGCTAAAGATAACTTCCAAAACTTGCGACTTGGCGTCATAGCCTACGGCGTCGAGCATTTCCGACTGTACCAGTTGTAACTTCATGGCTTCCGCTGGTCCTATGTGTATTTTCGCATAGGATTTTAAA
>DATNCH010000149.1:0-44146 GCA_035571655.1 Pyrinomonadaceae bacterium | reverse complement strand
ACTCGCTTTACGAAACCGCTGCGGCTGGTCCAGTAGCGCCACAATTGCTTCGGACAGTCTCGGGCCCACTCCGGGAATGGTGCGTAACAACTGCACCCGCTTATCTGCCGCGCCCATCGCATTCAACTTCTCTTCGACGCTGGCCACTCGTTCCTGAATCATTTGCAGCTGTTGCAGCTCTTCCCATAACTCGCCGCGCCATAACTCCGCCGCTTCTACCTCCGCGAACGGTCGCGCCATCGTGTTTAGCTGTGCCTGGCCCAACTGGTTCCAGCAGCTACGGCCGCGCGGCAAGAGCTGACCCTCCCGTACCAACAGATCGCGAATGTGATTCTTGATCTTTGTACGCCGACCTACCAGGTGTTGCCGGTAAGTGATCAACGCGCGCCACTGCCGTACTTCGCGGGGCGGAATGTATACCTCGCGCAACTGATTGACGGCTGATAACCGCGCTGCCTTCAAAGCATCACGCCGGTCATCCTTCTGCTTCACCTTGCGCCAGCGCCAGGCATCGTCGCTCGTGTTTGCGACCTGCACTTCTGTGCCTAGCTGGCCCATCAGATCACAAACCCAACCGGCGATGGAGCAAACTTCGATCACTACGCGATCGGGCCTTACTTCCTGCACCAGCCGCCGTAGGTCTGCCGGCGTCGTAAACGTTCGCTGAAATTGGTGTGCGCCACTCTCACTCTCGTAAGTACAGCCTACCGTCTTGTATTTCCCCAAATCTAACGCCAAGATCTTCATAGCCGGGTACTCCTTTCATAAGTCAGGTTTTGAGTCAGCCCTTCGGGGTCAAACTCGTCTCGTTGGATATTCTCCAACTTTCAAACCGACTTCGGGAGACCCGGCTTCATAGTTTCTAAACCTTCCAAGAAAGGATAAGGACCATGGCAAATCATGGTATCGCATCACCGCGCAAACAAGAATCTCGCACACTCGACGCCAATCTGAAACGACGCGCTCGAAAACTCGCAACCGACAGCAGAGTCGATCCAAGAACACGCTCACTGATCCGTTATGGATTGCAGATCAAAGACCCGTACCTTGGGCAAATAGTGAATCGTGTTGAAGCCGGCGAAACGAGCATTGACCACATCCACTTTGACAGTGATTAAGAACTCTCCGCGCCGTGGCTGTGCTTCAGCGAGCGCTATGAATGAGCATCGCTTTCATTTGTACCGCTTAGGACGCCGCGCGAAGCAGACGCGGCGTCCCCCGGGTCGCGGAATGAGTCGAAGGTTACCGATTAACTATGGAAGCTGTCGTGAAGTTCAATTTAAGATAATTGGAACTTTCGCCGGTCGACATATCAATAACCTGCGCCGAGCCTATGTATTCGGAAGCGCTTCCGGCGCCGGGACCTTCAACCAGTACTTGGACCATCACTGGAGTGTCTCCCTTTCCTGATTGGACGAAGGCTGCGCCGAAAACGTCCGAAAAGCGCCATTCGCCGGAGGGCACCTCAATCCGCTCCGATCTAAAGAGCACCGCGTTGAATTGGTCACGCACAACGACGGACCAACTATATGGCGCGGGCGCCGTTGTTATGGTGCCGACACTGAGGCGCAACTTCTGTGTCGAACCGACCGGTCCTAATAAAAGGACAGCGAGAGCACCACCACTTAAACCATCATCATCGTCATCCATTTGGGCGTGCACCTCGGTCGGTTGCCACCAATTGGATTTCAGTTGAAAACAGCCTGCGATCAGAGCGACTACAATCAGCCCCATCACGCATCTGTTGCGAAGCATTCTGCTGTTCATCTCATTATTCCTTCCTTAAAATTACGTAAGTAAATCCTGGTCACTCCACTAAGGCGCAAACCGCCGCCGAAAACTATCACCACAAGACAATCTTTCCCGAGCTAACAGCGAAAGGTCAGGTGAATGCTGAAACATTTATCTATTGCAGGAAGAGGTGTATTAGGCTGAGGCGCTAACCCGCTCAGGCAGGAGTAACTCAATTTCCATAAACTCTTGACACGAGCTCCGAAAACGAGTCGACCTGACGAAGTCTGTGACTAGGCAAACCTGCCGTGAATTCTGAAAAATCGTCTTACCTATTTGATAAGTCTTCGATGGGTTGCATGAGTAGCTTTGTGTATTTGGTCGGTTAATAAGTTCGATCGCAGTTTTACTTTCGGCCGGTCCAATACCCAGGACGGCGACTGTGATGTGCAACAGCCAAGACGCGAATTTCGTCTCTTGATACTGTATAGACCAACGAATATGGGAAGTGCTTCATTACGTATCTCCGTCGTCCTCGTCCACGCCATGGTGTACCAAGTGCCGGATGTTGCAGAAGCCTATTGATCGATTGTTCAAACTCTCCAAAGAAGGATTGAGAAAGACTGGTGCCAGCTTGCTCTCGATAGAATGAGGCAGCGTCCCGAAGGTCTTGCGAAGCCTCCGGGTGCAGAGAATAGTTCATTCAAATTCAGCTTTCAGCTTTGTGAGGGTTTCTGGTCCAGGCAATAAGGAAACTGTTCTATTTTCTATTTCGGTTTGCCGGCGCTCCACTTCCGTTGCCCAGGCTTCTTCGACTTCGGGATCAGCATCAAGGGTCGCAATCAGTCGATCGACAAGTCTTGCTCGTTCCGCAGGCGTTAACTGTAAGGCTGCGGCTTCGAGCGTTTCGACGGTTTCAGATTCTAATACCATTATTCTCTCCATTCAGACTCGACGAACAATTCTAATCGAACATCATTCCATGGGATCAATTCTACCGTGCCTGCGTCGATCTCAGCTAAGCGTCGCTCGATCTCTGCAGACCAGGCTGCTTCTATGTTCGGCTCTGATATTGAATCCAATGTTACTCCTGGGTGTTTATCCAGCCACCTGCCAACATTTAGCCATTTTGAATACGGCTTTGTTATAACATGCGTTATAACACAGGCCCGTCTTTAAGGGCGGTAGATGGAGGTTCACATGAGCGTTTTGAAGGTAACGACTATCGGCAACTCGGTAGGCGTCATTCTCCCTAAGGAAATCCTGGAGCGACTTCGAGTCAAAAGAGGAGATAGCCTTTATGCAATTGAGACAAAGAACGGGATCGAATTAACAGCCTACAATCCCGAGTTTGCCAAGCAGGTTGAGATTGCTGAACGTGTCATGCGCGAAGATCGAGATGCGTTGCGGAAGCTGGCTAAATAGTGATGCCGGAGATTGGATTCGAAAGCGAATTCACTTGTGAGTTCTCAGACTCGCCCTAACTCGTTGTGGCGGGTGAGGTCGGAGGTTCGACCCCCAACCAATTGAAGCATTTACGGCTGCCAGGATTGGCAGCCGTATTCAGTTGTGGCCAATTTATGGACATTTTTCCGACCAACGCGACTTGACGACCAAGCACGCCGATCAACCGAGAGTTCATTGGCTTGGCTCTACTGCCTTGAAACCGGTTTTGTTGATGACTTCACGCAGCTTGGTTTCGTCCAACTTCTGATCGTCGTACTTGATAACGGCCTCGCCCTTCTCTGAGCTCACTTCTGCTGCCTCAACGCCCTCAGTAGCCTTGAGCGCTTTGGTAACCGATGCAGAGCATTTCGCGCATTTCATTCCCTCAACCTTGATGGTGACGGTCTTGGTGAAAGCTGCGGCTGTAATCACGCCGAGCGTCATAACCAAGACACCACCGACAACAAGACTAGTGATCCGACTTAGCATCTTTCATCTCTCCTTCCATGTTCTTCATTAATAGCGGCTTAATCTTTTCGTCGAATTCTTCGGGAAGAAGTATGCCGCTGATTATGTCACTTATCGCGCCGTTGCGATTTATGACGACAGTTAAAGGCAGAGTTTCCTCTGAACTATATCGGGCTTTGATCTCGCGTGTGCCGAGGATTATAGGGTAGTTAACTTTTAGGCTTCTGGCAAATCTGCGTACGCGCGTCTTTGTCTCTGGCGGGTAAGTGATGCCGATGATCTGTAGACCTTGTTTCGCGTAGTCACGCTGAAGTTGGACCAGGTCTGGCATCTCCGCGCGGCATGGCGGACACCAGGTAGCCCAAAAGTTGATCAGAACCACTTTTCCCCGATAGTCGCTCAACCGCACCGTGCGTCCATTAATATCCCTGAGTTTGAATTGCGGTGCTTTGACCGTCTGTCCCAAAACACTTGCGGGGACTAAGGCGATTATCAGAAGGATCGAACTACGCAATAGCATGTGCCTTTTTGTGGCTGACCAGGTCGCTCACTTCACAACCTCAAAATCGATCCACTCCGACGTGGTCCTTTTGTCATTCAAGTCCTTGATCACGAGCTGCAACGCATAATCGCCGAGCAAAATCTGTGGCGCCAGTCGCAGATAACCATAATCCGACAGCCGGCTGAGATCGGTTTGAGGTTCCAGTTGGATTACCTGCACCGGATATTCGGTTATGACTTCCCCGTCCTTATACAAGCGAACCTGAATTGACAAGTTTGGCTTTTGCGAAGACTTCTCCAAAGACGCGTTATAGATTCTGTACGAGTAGCCCAGGATCGAACCCGGTCGGAACTTCCTGATCGCCGGTTGTGAAACCGAGGAGACTGGCGCGAAGCGGCCTTCAGACGGTTCGATCGCCGACATCACGGGTTTACCGTTTTGGATCGTCACTTCGCTCACGGCGAGACTCCCTAAGTGCAGATTCTTCTTCTTCAGATCCGGAACTTCGATCTGTTGTCCGGCAGAACCCAGCAATCTGGAAGAGGCGTCGCGAATCGCCACCCTGAAGTTGTAGAAACCCGACTTTGTAACCGGTATGTCAGCGGAGTAGATCAGACCATTGCGGTTGATGGCTTCGAGATTTGCCTCCGGAAAACGAATCGTATGAGTTCGATTAAAGTCTTCCACGACTTCGTTCTTTTCATTCAAAGTCACAGCCACAACATCGAAGACACCTTTCTTGACTCCATTGGGCTCGTCGACAAAAGAAATCTGATTCCCATCCAGGTGCAGCAGGGTGCGAATGAAGCTGCCCGACGCCGTGTTCCCAAAGAACGCCGTGAGTTTTAGATTCAATCCGGCATTTGGCAGTGGCGACGCTATCGCTTCATAGAGTTCACTGTCGCCGGTTCTCTTCTTGTGGAGCACCGCTTCGTCTGTTACCCCCATGAATCCTGAGCGGGCTCGCACGCTCAAGTCGGGACGCCTGACCTTAATCTGAACCTTGTTGAACTTCGGTCCCTTGAACGTTTCCCCGTCAGGTTGATAGGCGATCAAGTAGTAACCTTTCTCCGAATTGAGCGCTCGACTGATCGGGACATCGAGAAAATTCATATCTTTATAGAACCTACCGCCCGTTTGCGTTGCCAGTTGGGCCATTCCGTCCTGTCTGACTCCGTTGTTTGCCTCCCTCATCGCACGAGTTTGGGCGGTGGCATGGATGTTTCCGTCAGGTCCTGCCAGATTAGTGAACGAGTCTTCAGCGGTGATGACACCCGGAATCTGCACACCACGTACATCTATTGTGTTGAAGACCACCGATGCGCGGTTGGCGGAGTCAACAAGACGAGTCACAGCGTCCATATTGGCCACATCGACCGTCATCGTCACCGTTGGGTTACCTGCCGGCCCTCTCGTTTCCACGTCTGGTATCAACAGCGGAATACTGTCGCTGAGGACAAAGACTGTCTTACGGCCGGGGACTCGCTGAAGACCGCGAGTGATGTAAGTCAGCACGCCAAACAAGCCCACGACCTGGTTCTCTCGCATGTTCCTTTCGATCCGACCGCGACTTTGTCGATTGGCGTCACTCTCGGTACTCCGAAGGTCGCCGTTGGGTTTCATGAACGTCGTGGGGCGAGCACGTTCAAAAAAATCACCATTATTCTCGTTGCATATTCCTTGTGGTGGGTACCAACGGATCTTACGCGCTACGCGCAGCAGATGCGCCTTATCGGACGTGTAATGCTGCAAGGTGCTGCTCCCGCCTCGAGTCTGATAGATTGCGACGAGATCGTTGCCCTGCATCTGCTCGTTAATAAACTTCACCAGAGCGTCTCGGGAAGCATTCAGTCCCACGTAGGACGACGCACAACTGCCATCGTCTACCACGAAGGTCAATATGCGCGCGGCATTTGCTGAATTCGTGCGTGACGGTGGCGCGGGTGGCTGATCCTTTTCGCCAGATCGCTTAGTTTCGGCGGTTTGAAGACCGGTTCGTTCGGTAACTTCGGTGTTGATATAAGAGACTGAAACGATCTTTTGCGGCTTTCCGTCCTGAAGGACTTCGAAGTCGCCTGCGACCAGATCCTTGATTTGATTTCCACTCTTGTCAGTCACCACCGCATCGATCTGAACGAGGTTCGTCGTTATGCGCACGACGTCATCCGGCGCGGGCTGTTGTTGCTGTTGGGCCCGAACGGGAGCGATAGTGCCGAGAGTGATTGATACCAGAATCAGGAGCGCAATGAGGTGCTTCATAAACCAAAGATGCCGATGACCCGAGTTTGTCATGCGTGACGAGACATCTTAGTCGAGGTTTGTGGTTTTCGGATAGGTCTTGGGTACGACGGCGTGTTTCAGCACGTCAGGAGGGCTTTGCACAAAAAATCGAGTTGAGATGGAAGTCTTTCCTCTGCGGCCCTCTGCGTTCTCTGCGTTAATGGGCCTTTCAACGCAGAGAGCGCAGAGATACGCAGAGGCCGCAGAGAAAACAAATCAGATTTGCCACTTTTTCTGCAAAGCACGTCAGAGGTCACGAGCGCGGATGTCGCAACAATCATCTGTCACTCTGCGCGGAGGGCGATCGTCGGGTTCACTTTCGTCGCGCGTCGCGCCGGTATGTAAGAAGCCGCAAGTCCCACTGCGATAAGCACCGCCGACACGCTGCCGAACGTTAGATAGTCAGTCGCGGTCACGCCATACAGGAGACTTGCCATCAAACGAGTCAGTGCGTATGCGGATATCAATCCTGCTCCCACGCCTATCAGCGTCAACGTCAGTCCCTGGCCCAGCACCAACCGCAACACATCTATTTTCTCCGCGCCCAAAGCCATCCGGATTCCCAGCTCGCGCCTGCGGAGCGTGACGGTGTAATTCATCACGCCATAGACTCCCACCGCCGCCAACATCAGCGCCACCCCGGCGAAAGTGAGCAGCAGCGTCATGTTGAAGCGCCGGCCGGAGAGCGATTTACTGAGAACCTGGTCCATCGTCTGTACGTTAGTCAGCGCTTGCTCTTTATCGATTGAATAGATCGCCTTCGAAACAGGCTGGATCAAGCTTTCGGGGTTCGAGGCAGTCCGCACCACGAAGCTTATGAAAGGTAGCGGCGCTTGTTTGTATGGCAGATACATCATTGCGGATGCGTCGGCGTCCAGCCCACTTGACTTGACATCACCTACAACGCCGACGATTTCACGCGCCCCTTGCTCGAGATGAAATGAGGGCGTTAGCCGCTTGCCGACCGCGTTTTCTCCCGGCCAGAATCGGCGCGCCATTGCCTCGCTGATGATTACCACCGGCACGCTGTTGTCACGATCCTGGTCGCTGAAGAAACGCCCCTGTCGCAAAGGAATACCGATCGCGCGGAAGTAGTCAGGACTGATGTAACGCGTCTGTGCCATCGGCTGCTCCGCGATTGCGGCTGTGGGCCGGCCCTCGACACTGAAGGGTTGTGTCGATCCACCTCCGGTCAGCGGAATCTTGGTAGTAGTTCCGACCGACACAACGCCAGGCACGGCGCGGATCTGTTCCATTGCTCGCTCGACAAACGCGAGCCGCTGGTGAGGTTCAGGATACCTGATCCACGTTAAAACGACGCTCATCGTTAACGCATTGCTACTGTCAAACCCAGGATCGACGTTTTGCAATTTCCAGAAACTGCGAATCATCAGCCCGGCTCCGATCAGCAGAACCAGTGACAAAGCCACCTCGGAGATCACGAGTGCCTTGCGTGTGTGCTGCTTGATGGGGCTACCGCCGGTTCGACCTGAACCTTGTTTCAGAGTTTCACTGATGCTGGTCCTGGTAAACTGCAAAGCGGGTACGATCCCGATTAAGATGCCGGCGGCCAACGACACCAAAAGGGTGAAGCCCAAGACCCAGGTATCGATACCGATATCGCCTGAATTAGGAAGACTGCCGAGTTGGACCAACATCTTATTCGCCAACACGGCGAGCAGAAGCCCAAGCACTCCTCCAGTAACAGCGAGCAGAACGCTTTCGGTAAGTAGTTGTCGGACCAGCCGAGCCCGCCCAGCGCCGAGCGCGATACGCACCGCGATCTCTTTCTTGCGGTTCGCGCCTCTGGCGAGCATCAGGTTCGCTACATTCGCACAGGCGATCAACAACACGAAACCCACGGCACAGAAAAGCACAAGCAGCGCGAGGCGCACATCGCCGACAAGATCCTCACGAAGCGGGATTACCACGGCGCCCCAGCCTTTGTTGGCCTCAGGGTATTGTTGCTCGAGCCTGCTCGAAATCGTACTCATCTCCGCCTGCGCCTGCTCCGCGGAGACGTTGTGCTTTAGACGTGCGATCACGAGGTAGTTGTGATCTGATCGAACTTGACGCTCGTTGTCATCCCACGCCAGAGGTATCCATAGCTCAGCCTCCCGCGGAAACTCGAATCCGGCGGGCATGATGCCTACGACGGTGAAACTTCGGCTGTTGAGGGTCAGAGTTTGACCGATGATGTTAGGGTTGGCCCCAAAGGCCCGTTGCCACAGTCCGTAACCGATCACAACGACCTGGTCGCGTCCTGGTCGCTCCTCGTCGGGTGTAAAGGTGCGCCCCTGCATTGCATTGGAGCGCAATACCGAAAAGAATTCTGAAGACACAACGGCGCCAATCAATGACAGAGGGTCATTACTGGTACTCAGACTCAAGCGCGTGTCTGTGTAAACCGCCATCTGTTCGAAGGCTGTGCTCTGCGTCTTCCAATCAAGATAGTTCGCGGGTGACACTGTAAACCTGTCGAGGCCGGGGAAGCTTTGCTGAGGCGGCGTATGCCACACATCGACGATCTGCTCCGATTCAGGGTAGGGTAAAGGCCGCAGCAGTAGACCGTTGACGACACTGAATATCGCAGTGTTGGCGCCGATCCCGAGTGCGAGCGACAGCACGGTTACGACAGTGAAAACTGGGCTATGGACCAGTGCCCGCGCGCCCGTTCGAACGTCTCGCCACACGGTTTCTATAAAGCGGCCCATTCTAATCTCCCTCACTCTTTCTTCAACCTGCTCGACCCCGCCCAGCTCGAGGAGAGCGTCACGCCGAGCCTCTCGAGGCGACATACCTTGCCTGAGTTTCGCTTCGGTCAACAGGTCCAGGTATGCCTGGATTTCTTCACTGGACTCCTGATCCACTCTGTCCTTGTGGAACAGGTTGCGCCAGAGGCTGGTCAGACGAGGAATCAACGGCACGACGGCGTCTCCTCATGTCGCTTTTAGAGCGGTGGTGATCGCCACGGAAATGCGTTGCCAGTCCTGCGTTTCTGCATCGAGCTGACGCCGGCCGGCTGCGGTCAGGCGATAGTACTTCGCGCGGCGATTGTTTTCTGACTCACCCCAGGACGACTGGAGCCAGCCCGCCTCTTCCATCCGGTGTAACGCCGGGAACAGTGATCCTGGCTTGACGTTGAAAGTTCCCTTGGTGATCTGTGCGATGCGATTTGAAACGCCCAGCCCATGTAGCGGACCCAGCGCAAGCGATTTCAGCACCAGAAGGTCCAGCGTACCCTGCAACAGGTCAACTTTTTTACGCGCCATCCCTTGCTCCTATAGACATTCTGTAGATGGTTACAGATAAACGTTTTCATATAGAATGTCAATACGAGTGAGTGCGTGAGATCGTTCGATGAATATTAAGGGGCTTTCCCTCAAAGATCCGAAATCATTCTTGGACAAGGTCAGTACAGGGAGCGTTCAGGGCTTTCGGCTGATGGAGAGGGATGCTTCTTTGGTCGTGGGGAGAAAACTGGCAGAGCTCAAACCACGCACGTAGAGTAGCAACCGACCGAGGACGGCGATCGCGATCAATACTGTACCTATTCGCGCGACTCTAAAATTCGAGTTCAGGCTGGTTATTAAGAGACCCGTAAACGCAAGAAGAATTAAAGAGGTCCTCAGAACGTGTTGCAGCAGACTGCTCCTTCTGCCGATCTGCACGCACTGATTCCTGACTCTTTCGAAGTTTCCGAAGCGTTTTTGGGCCGCCACTTTTGCTTCCGCGGGCGACATGCCGTGGCGAGTGTATTTCTGCTGAAGCATTTCGACGTGAAAGCGCAGTTCCTCATCAACCTCGCACGCGATTTTTCTGTGGTCCAGATGCTTCAATAGTCTGGCTATCATCGTTAAGTTGCCTGCAAGATTTTGGTGACTGCTTTGGAGATGCGCCTCCAGTTGGCGCGCTCGGCTTCGAGCTGTTTTTGTCCGGCTCTCGTGAGTTTGTAGAACTTGGCTCGACGATTATTGTCCGAGACTCCCCACTCTGACTTTATCCAGCCGCGTTCCTCCATGCGGTAAAGCGCGGGATAAAGCGAACCATCCTCAACTTTGAGTAAATCCTCGGCCGCTTCGTGTATTCGCTGGACGATGCCATAGCCGTGCATAGATTCACGGGCCAGAGTGTTCAGGATCAACAACTCCAGCGTGCCCTGCATCAAGTCCGTGCGCTGATTTGCCATGGAAGCACTTTCCCCTAGATTGTCTGGGACAGAGACTAGTGGACACTTCCCCAGGCTGTCAAGGTGGGATCTCCGTCACTGCTTCAAGTAACGAAGCGCAACGAATCCTGAGTTAAAAATTTTCGAGTCAACAAGTTCTAAGTTTAATTTCTCCGGCAGGCTAATATCTTCTAACAACCGTTTCCCTTCTCCTACAACCATCGGCTGAACGACAATACGATATTCATCAACCAGACCAAGCTTTATAAGTTGTGAAGGAATAGATACACCACCGGTTAAAATATTTTTGCCTGGTTCTTGTTTCAGTTTGAGTATTTCGTCTTGAAGCTCGCCGCGAACAATTCTCGTTTTTTCTCCTTCAGCGCTGCCTAAAGATCGTGAGAAAACAATGATGTTGTTGACCGAGTCAAATGCTTGAGCAAATTCGTTCATTGCTGGTGTCTGCCCAGAATTGTTCTTTGCGACGTCGGGCCAGAAAGGAACCATCAATTCATAGGTCTTACGGCCATAGAGGAGCAGGTCCACATCTCGCAGGAGGTGCGCGTAATACTCATATATCTCGTCGTTACCACTCAATTTCGTGTGGTCGCAGCAGCCGTCGAGGGTGACGTTGATTGCAAAGATTAAGTTTTTCATTGGACCAAAGACAGTTTATCACGCGTTCTTCAAGCTGCTTCCGCTTCCGGGACCAACTCGCGTGCGAGGCGCCGCAGGATCTTCGCGACTTCTTCTCGTTTCTGCGGCGACCACTCGGGCCATAACTCCGCGAGGTGTTCGCGACGCGCCGCTACCAGCCGGTTGTAGATCTCACAGCCCGCTTCTGTCAGCCGGTACACATCAGTCGAGGAGCCTGCTGCAATCAACGACTTGTTCAAAAGCTCAGCAGTCGCGGCTTTCAGATCCTTTGCGTGACATTTTCCTCGTCGCCCCAACTCGTCAATGTCGATTCCGCGCTCGAGCTCGATCTGGACCAGCAGCCACGCCGCCGTCGGACTCAAATCGACGCCGGCGCGCGTAACGACCGCCGCGATGTAACGTCGCCGCACGTCTCGATCTGCAAGCACCGCCAACCCGCGCAACAACTTCTCGCGTGAATCCGTGTCGGTCGGCATCGCAAACGTGTGCGCGATCTCGCCGCCGATGTCTGCCTCCGCTGCGGCCCCGATTGTTTCTCGCAGTGGACGCTCCGGAAGCAACAACGCTATGAGCAGTCCGAAGAAGGAGATAGCCGCGGCCACGAGAAACGCTGTGCTGAGCGAAGCGACGAATGCTTCGATATACGCGTCGCGAAAGGCGGGCGAGAGTCCAGCGAGCGCTTGCGGGCTGATCGCATCGAGGGCAGGAGTGCCGGGAATCAGCCGCTGCACGTTCGCCTCTAATTGCGTAGCGAGCACTGCACCAAGCAGCGCCGTGCCCAACGACCCACCGATGAAGCGAAACAAGATCGCGTTCGAAGTTGCCACGCCGAGTTCGCGGTAGTCGACGGCGTTTTGTACCGCGATGATCAGGACCTGCATGACAAAACCGAGACCAAGCCCGAGCAGCAACATATATAAGGACGCCGCGAGCGTGCTTGTTTCTGCCGTCATCCTCGAAATCAAAAAGAGCGAGATCGTCACGATCGTCGTGCCGATGATCGGAAACAGCTTGTACTTTCCGGTGCGACTCACGAGCTGCCCCGCGAGAATCGACGTCACCAAAGTGCCACCCATCAGCGGCACCATGCGCAACCCCGATTCGGTCGGGCTTAGCCCCTTAACAATCTGGAGAAACACCGGCAGATACGTAACCGAGCCGATCAATGCGAACCCAACAATCAGTCCGACCAGTGACGTGACCCAAACGTCACGCGTGCGTAACAGTTGTAACGGCAGGATCGGCTCGCGTGCGCGACGTTCAACCAGAACGAAGGCGATTAGACCAGCGACTGAGCTGACGATCAATCCGATCACCAGCGCTGATGACCACGGGTAAACCGTGCCGCCGAGATCGGTGAGCAGCACGATCGACGCGAGTGTCAGCGCGAGCAATGCGGCGCCGGCGCGATCGATTGCGTGGCGCGCAAACGAACTCTGCGCGGGCAGCGTCGCTGCCAGGACCACGAGCGCGATAATCCCGACGGGCAGGTTGATATAGAAGATCCAGCGCCAGGTCCACTGCGTGGTGAAGTAACCGCCGACCAGTGGACCAGCGATCGAAGCGAACCCGAAAGCCGCGCCGAAGATTCCCTGGTAACGTCCGCGTGCACGCGCCGGCACCACGTCAGCGACGACGGCCTGCGTCGTGACCATGAGTCCGCCACCGCCGAGTCCTTGAACTGCGCGAAATATGATCAAGTGACTCATTGACTGGCTCAAACCGCACAGCGCTGAACCGATCAGGAAGATCACTATCGCAACCTGAAGCACGCGTTTGCGTCCATAGAGATCGCCGAGTTTGCCGTAGATGGGCGTGACGATGGTTTGCGCGAGCAGGTACGCCGTGACTACCCACGAGATGTGCGCCAAGCCGCCGAATTCGCCGACGATTGTTGGCAAGGCGGTGGCTACGATTGTCGAATCGAGGGCAGCTAAAAGCATTACGAGCAACAGCCCGCCGAAGACGACGAGTACGTTGTCGTGTGAGGCGCGAGCGGTTAGGTCAGCAGAAGCAGCGGCTTGCATCGAGTCACACGTATTCTCTCATTCCGCCAGTCCTTTGCACTACTTGTGCCCCTTCTGGGCTGCTGCAAAACCTCCACGCGCTGGAAGCGCGCTGTCTGGATTCACAACAACCGCAGCAACTTGCACGAAACCAATCGGTACATGATTGACGCGGCGCGACTTGCGGTTAACGCCGATCGGCTCTCTAATGGTTGATGTTGACCGCAATTAACGTTTGAATTGGACACAAGCGATATGAAACCAAAATTTCCTGTCATCGCACTCTTCGCGATAACGGTTGTCGCAGTCACCACCGCGGCCACTTCCAGTGCTCCAGAAAAACGCAAACCCGCTCCTCCGATCACGGTGCGAACTGAGTCGTATCCTCGCCCACCATACTCCGGGGCGACGTACTACATATATGAGCAGTCCGGGCAGACGATCTGCACTAAGCTGGAGGTCTGCAACAAGTTCGGTGATTGCTCGGCTCAGTACTTCAAAGGCACATACCGGGCCCAGGAGGATAAGGACACCGGCGATGCGTACAACCAGTCCCCAGCAATCGAGATCCCGCGGGCCAAGCTCAACAAGCACGTCTGTCTGCGCCGCTTCAAGCTCATGTAGGGCGGCCAGATTTGGCCGCCCTACATGGCAATTACATTCTCAGTTACGTTAGTAATTGATCTTGCCGACGACAGTCAGCTCGAAACCACCGGTTACCGGACTGATGCTCACGAGGAAGTTCGCGTCGCCGGTCGCGCCCTCGAACCTGCCCGTGCCTCCCACAAAATGGAAGATTCCCTGATCAACAGCCGCAACGGGATCGAGGATTCCGTCGATCGATACTTGCAGCTTATCTCCGTTGGCAGCGGTGATCGTTGCGTCTCCGCTGGAGTGTAAGACGCCGTCGCTGTCGGGAATGTAGTGGACGGTCCCGGCGACGGTCCATTGCCCGAGGTAAGTCGCGGTGCCGGAGCCCGTTGGGATAGCGCCAATCAGGTGGCCCGATCCATCAGTTACCAGAGTCGCGACGCCTGTCCCGCTAAGAGCGAAAGGTCGCTCGACGGCTGACGCCGGGGTCATTCCCACCAGCAGGACGAGCATTAACATCAGAGTTCGTATCATCGTAAAGTGTTTCATTGCCATTCTCCTTCTCAATAAAAAATTATTCGTGTGAGGCCGGTATTAATGCATGCTCCAGCCTACTGTCACCCTAGAGTGGCTGTTAATCAGAAAACATCACACGGCTTTGCTTCAAAAGTCAGGATTCAGGCTTGGATGAGGTCAGTACCGTAACGCGGTAGCGTCGGGTCAGTTCTCGAACATACGATATTCCTGGCAAATTTGAGAGGCTCACGTACGACCCGACGCTACCGCGTTACGGTACTGACCTCATCCAACAATGACTTTCGACTCTTGAGGCAAAGCTACATCTCACTATAATTTTTGCCGGATGAACCTAGTGAGGAGTTAATGGAATATTGTGCGCGAAAAAGAATTTGTTATGAAGCGCCAGCCGGCGTGACGCCCTACTCGTCAACCTCATTCGCGACGTGCGCTTGTCGCGATCCGAGTGGTGTAGTGAGCGGCAATATCCAGGGCGTGGGTAACAGACTTACTTCTTCGTTAGCCAGGTCGACGTTGGGATCGATCAGCAACTGCGGTTGACGGCCGTTGAGCGAAACCATTACGCGAGCCCGCACCTCAACATCGTCGTAACCTTCACGCCTCTTCTCTTCGGCAAGGTAATGCGAGAAGAGCACGAGCAGGTCTGGCTTCGTAATCACCTTCATCACCTGGTGAGATTCCAGGTAATCTTCCGGTTTGATGGTCCAGGTTTGTCCACTGCGCGGATGTGTAATCGTAAACACTGCGTCGCCGACCTTTGTTCGCAGCTTCATATGCCACGAAAAGTTATGTCCTTCTTCGGTCCAGCTTACGTTCCCTGGATACAAATAGTGACGAAGCGGGAAAAGAATCTGTACAGCAAGATATGCCGCCAACAATCCAGCAATGCGTTTTTGCGAGGTGGTTAAGGAGTAAGTGCTTCTTGTCTGAGGTCTTTGCGGCGGCGGAAATCCCTCGCCTGGCGACATGAACGCTCGAGCGAAGCGCCGCACCAGGTCAGGCGGAAAGAAGATCAAGAGCGCGCCCAGCATCAACCACGGAAAGATGCCGATATCGAATATCACGGAGTTGATGAGATTGAATACGACTGCCCCCGCCAATGCGAGGAGCCGCGTGCGTCGCCACAGAAGCAGCGGCACCACCAGCAGGTCGAGCAGCAACCCGCCAATTACGAAACCGTAAACCACGCCGTCCGACGCGAATATCGGGCTACCGCCTTTCAGTTCGGCCAACGGGCGTAACCACGTGCGCATCGGCTCGCCGCCGTGTATCCAGTCGCTGTTAAGCTTGGCGATTCCGCCGTAGAAATATGGTATGCCGATTTGTGCTCGCAGCAGCCACAACGTCCATGCCGGAACGACGTCGGAGCGGATCTTCCGGCGCAGCAACGCATCGACGGAAAACGCACGTTCGGCGGGAAGAAAACACATGAGAAAACTGATCAGGCAGACCAGGTAAAAGTGATTCATATACCGCGTCTGGTCCAGCAGAAAAGTGTATGTGAAGGCGAGAAAAAAGACGGGCGCGGCAATACGGTAAAGAAAACCGAGGGTCACACAAGCAGCGGCGACACCGAGCACAAAAAAGTGAATGTACATTCCGTGGCCTGGCCACGGCGTGAGCCAACTGAAGCCGTAGTAAGGAAAGTTAACGACGGGTTCGACGAAGTAACGGGTGATCCAGCCGTTTGTGAAGTAGCGATAAACCTCCCACAGCATGATGCCGCCGAAAACGATGCGAAAGAAAACCAGGAATGAGATGTCGACTGGAGTGAAGAGCGAGGCGCACAGTCGTTGCAAGAAACTTGCTTTCGTCGCGCTGGAAGTGACAACAAACGGCGCAGCGATCTGCGCTTCTTGCGTTGGAACTGTTTGCATTATTTGTTAGGTACTGCGAGCGAACGGATTATAGCAGGCATATAATGGCCGGCGCTCGACAGCGATTGCTGACTAGCCTTGCCTTAAAGGTCGAAAATCATTGTTGGATACAGTCACTGCATCCAAATTCGGAGCGTAGGACCAAGACGACCCGACGCTACCGCGTGGCGGTACTGACCGCATCCAAGTTCGGAGCGTAGGACCAAGACGACCCGACGCTACCGCGTTGCGGTACTGACCACATCCAAGTTCGGAGCGTGACCGCATCCAAGTTCGGAGCGTAAGGACCAAGACGACCCGACGCTACCGCGTGGCGGTACTGACCGCATCCAAGTTCGGAGCGTGACCGCATCCAAGTTCGGAGCGTAGGACCAAGACGACCCGACGCTACCGCGTGGCGGTACTGACCGCATCCAAGTTCGGAGCGTAAGGACCAAGACGACCCGACGCTACCGCGTGGCGGTACTGACCGCATCCAAGTTCGGAGCGTAGGTGATAGTGGCGACATTGGTCACGGATTGTTCTTGGATACAGTCAGTACCGTAACGCGGTAGCGTCGGGTCGTACGTGAGCCTTGCTGACTCTGAAGGCTCCAGCGGCGACCAACGAAACTTGACGAGGACGAAGAACCGATGCGCGTAATAGCTGCGGCGCTTTTGGCGCTGATCCTGCTAAGCAACATTGCTTGTTCAGGCAGCGCTCAACGTGGAAACTCAGCGCAGACCAACCGCAACGACTGGCAGCCTGTCAGTACCGTTCCCGGTGCGGTCCGGCGTTATTTGGTTGGCGATGCCAGCAAGCCCGGGCCGTACAAATATCAGCTCAAAATCCCTGCGGGCGCACGGCTCGGCACGCACCACCATTCTGTCGACGTACACGTGAAGGTGCTGAGTGGTTCGATGTTCATTATCATCGGCGAGCCGCTGGAGCCGTCCCGCGCACAACACTTCACGACTGGAAATACCTTTGTCGTTCCTGCGCACACCTGGCACGATGAGTGGTGGGACCAGGATTCGGTCCTGGAGGCAGAGGGAGTCGGTCCGATGGAGACGGTTTACAAGAATCAGTGAGGATTTACGGGAGTCGAATGTCGATTTCCTTTCGATCGTTCCCCGACAATGTAAGCCCGGTTCCCTGCTCTCGTGCTGCCTTATTCATCGCATTCGCAAGTGCGTTTGGTCCATCGGCTGACCGCCAGGCAATAACGAGATAGGTTCCCGGCGCCGCGCTCAGTGCGAAAGCTCCCCGGCCGTCTGTAAGCGCAGTCAATTTACCACCGAACAATCGAAGCTTGTCATCTCCTGTGCGACGCAGCATGACGTCGATGCCCGCGATTGGCTTATCACCACTAAGCACGCGTCCCGTGATCACACCCACGGCGGGTGAGATAACGATCCGCACGTCTTTGATGTCATCCTTTTCGACGAGAGTGATCTTGTTGCGCAACAGGTCGCGTCCATTCGCTTCGATCGACTTCACGTAGAATGTATCGCCCGGCGAAACGAATGCACTCACGTCGATTTCACCCGGCGGCGCCGCGTTCAATACAAATTTCCCAGCCTCATCCAATACGGTCGCCGCGTGCGCGTGCGGCGTGTAAGAAGTGGCGGTCACAGTAATGTGCTGCGGCGTGGCGCTGCTACCCTCGAGCAGTACGACGCCTGAAACACGAGCGCCTTCCGAAACCTCGATTAATAGATCCTCAATGTCGGCGCCCTCGACGGTTAGGTCCTGCTCCATGTCGACGAATCGGGCCTCCGTCGATACGCCCTGCTTCGATCGGACGAACAGCCGATACGAGCCGTCCGGAACGTTCGAGAATGACCAGTGACCGCTGTTATCGGTTGAGCTCATGTAATTCGACATCACTTGTTCCGTGGCAGCACGGGACGTGTCAGACGCCGGATCGGTGATCTCCCTGACACTCAAACGTAGCGTGGCATTCGTAATCGGACGGTTATCGCCTCGCGTTTTTACGATGCCGGCGACGCTGCGCAACGCCCTCGAGATCAACGTGACATCGACGTTGGTAGTGTCGAGATCCGGTAAGACGGCGACCGGAGGCGAGTTTCGCAGAAGCAGTGTTGACGGGAAATACGTCGCTCCCGGCGAGCCCTGAAAGTCTGTGGGTCTTTCTCCATCGCCGCGCGGTTTCGACGGTGGATTGGCGCTCACGACGTATTCACCTTTTGGGAGTCCCCAAACTTTATACCGGCCCTGGTCATCGGTGCGCACAGACATTCCGAAAGTTTCGCTACCCTTACTCACGACGTGCACGGTCGCTTGAACCGCAGGCTGGTGCGTGGCGTCGAACACCATTCCTGAAATGGTGCCGAAGTGTAGATTCGGCACGCGCAGGCTCACCTCCACGTTGCGCACGCCGTCAACAGTGATTCTGGTGTTATTCTTCTTGAACTTTTCGAGTTTCGCGGCGTCGGCCGCACTGTCAGCGGAGCGAGTGAGTATCGCCGTAAGCGGCTCGCTGCCACGCTGATCGATCGGTCCGACAAGAACGTAATACTCACCAGCGCTTACACGTTGTAGGCTGAACTCGCCACGCTCATTCGTGATTGCCGTAGGAAGACGAAGCCCTTTACGAGCATTCAGCAGCGCTTCTGAGGGAATGAGTTGCACACGATGACGCGTCGCGGGCTGTCCCGTGTTTTCGTAGACTACGCGTCCCGTGACCACGGGGGCGGGCTGATTGTCCTGCTTAGGAGCGCCTGCGATGAGCGCGAGGCAGAGCAGAAATGGCGAAAGCATGTCCCATAATAACTATTAACACCAGAACTTGAAATGATTAAAAATGAACCTATTTCTTCATAGCGTCGTACCATCTGTGCATTTTTTCGGCTAACCCTTCACTCGAGGTACATCTATGTTGCGTACAATCTCCGTCCTTTCGGCATGCCTCTGTATAACTGTCGCCGCAATCGCGCAACAGTCTGCCGACCCACCATTGTTGATCGGTCGTGTGTCGCTCAATCAATCCCACATCGCTTTCACTTACGCGGGAAAGATCTGGCTCGTCCCAAGAGCTGGCGGGGCCGCGAAGCGACTTACCAACACGCCAAACGAAGAGACTAGTCCCGTCTTTTCTCCGGACGGTCAGCGGATCGCATTTTCGCGTTCCAACGGAAATGATTGGGACGTGTTCATCGCGCCCGCCGACGGTTCCGGCGAGGCTACACGGATAACGATGATGCCGGAAGACGATTTCGTCACCGGCTGGTCACCCGACGGCAAGGAGATCATCTTCGAGACTACGCGTGACGAAGAATCCGTGACTCGTCTTTACAAGACCTCGGCCGAGCGCCTCCAGCTCGCTACCGCACTGCCGTTGCACCAAAGCTTTTCCGGTTCAATGTCACCCGACGGCAAACGAATCGCGTACAACCCGAGATCGGGTGCGGGTGATTGGCGTTACTACCGCGGCGGGTTTGCGGCGCCGCTCTGGATCGCCGATCTGACGACAGGAGCGTTGGAAAAGCTCTCGACTGGAACGCACAACGATAGAAGTCCTGTGTGGGTGGGCGACAAGATCTACTTCGTTTCAGATCGAACGGGAATCTTTAATCTCTACGCTTACGACACCAAATCTAAAGCAACTCAGCAACTCACAAAATTCGCCGGCCTGGGTGTGCGAACCGCGTCAGCAACCAATGACGCCGCGGTGTATGTTCAAGCAGGGCGTTTACATCTCGTCGATCTAAAGACCAACAACGATCGCGTGATCGATGTTTCGGTGACGCCGGATACGTCTGAGCTCGCGCCGCGTACTGCAAGTGTCATGCGCTCCGCCGAGCAGTTCTTCCCTTCTCCGAATGGCGATCGGGTTGTGTTCGGTGCGCGAGGCGAGGTGCTTATTTTCGATCCGGCAAACGGCACGTATAAGAACCTGACAAACACGCCGGGCATCGCCGAACGCTATCCGGTAATTTCTCCTGACAATAAATCCGTCGCGTATGTTTCAGACGAAGGGGGTGAATACGCGCTTCACGTTCGATCGCTCGAAACCGACGCGGTCAAGAAAATCCAGATCGAACAAAAGCCATCGTTTTACTGGGGACTGGTGTGGTCACCCGATTCGCGAAAGCTTGCATTCCCTGATCGACGACTGAATCTGTGGCTCGTCGACGTTGCTGCCGAAAGCGCAACCAAGGTCGATACTTCTCGTTATTCCGCAGAGGAATCATGGACACCAAACTTTTCGCATGATTCGCGTTTCCTCGCTTACGCCAAGCGCTTGAAGAACCGCGCCGGTACGGTGTTCATTTACGACATCGAGCAGAAGAAGTCTTCGCAGATCACCGACGGAATCACGCACGCCCAGATCCCGGTTTTCGATCGCAATGGAAAGTATCTGTACTTTGTTTCGAGTCTGAATGCGGGCACAAGCGAGTTTAGTTGGGGAGTTCTAAACGGCGTATTCGCTAATCCGCTCGTGGTCCGGCGCGTTCATGCTTTGGTTCTGTCGAAGGATCAACCTTCCCCACTCCTGCCGAACGGACAGCCGAATCCGGATGCGAAAGTCACTGAAACACTGCCGCAGGTAAAGATCGATTTCGAAGGACTTCAATCGCGCTTCGTGAATCTGCCGTTGCCGGCGCGAGACTATTCGCAGCTCGTAGCCGGCCAGCCCGGAAAGTTGGTTCTCGCAATCGCTGAATGGTCGGCTGCCCCGGGCGATTTTGCCGGGCAGACGCAGTCGCAGGCGGTCTATTCCTTCGACGTCTCGAAGGGCGGACAGATGCAGAAGATCGTGGACCAGATTAACTCGGTCGATGTCACGACCGACGGCAAGAAGATTCTCTATGGTAAAGGCCGCGACTACTTTTTCGCGTCCACTGACGCCCCGGCGAAACCAGACGAAGGCCGGCTGGATTTCAGCAAGATGCAGGTGCGCGTAGAGCCCGCTGAGGAATGGCGTCAGATGTTTCATGAGTCGATGCGGATCATGCGCGATTGGTTCTACGATCCGAATCACCACGGTCAGAATCTCGTCTCACTCGAAAACGAGTACGCCGCGTACTTGCCGACAATTGTTCGCCGGAGCGATCTCAATCGACTCATGCAGCAGATGCTTGGGTCTGTGTCCGTGAGTCATCTCGGTATTGGCGGCGGTGATACAGGGCCACAAGCGGGAAATGGCAATCGAGTCGGACTGCTCGGCGCCGACTATGAAATCGCGAATGGGAAATACCGCTTCAAAAAGATCTATCGCTCGACGCCGTACTCTTCGCCGGCCGGAGCTTTTGGCGCGCCGCTGGATCGGCCCGGAGTTGATGTTCGCGAAGGTGATTATTTGATCCAGGTCAACGACAAGCCGGTCGAAGCAGAAAAGAATGTGCTCAGTTATTTCGAAGATACCGTCGGGCGTCCAACAAAGATCACTGTCTCTGCGACTCCCGATGGTTCTAATGCACGCACGTACACGGTGTTTCCGGCTTTGGGTGAAAACCGTCTGCGGCGTGCGAACTGGGCTGAAGCAAACCGCAAGCTTGTCGAAAAGGCTTCCGGAGGAAGGCTCGGTTACATCTTTATCGAAGGCTACGGCGGCGAAGGGATCATGAATGCGATCCGCGGCTTGACGGGATACGCAGACAGGCAGGGCGTGATCGTCGATCAACGTTTCAATGGTGGTGGCATCACGCCTGACTACCTGATCGAATGGATGCAGCGCAAGCCGCTTTACTACTACATGTTTCGAGGCGGCGACGATATCGCGACTCCCGTCAATCCCGCGCCGCCCGTGAAGGTGATGATCATCAACGAATTGAATGGCTCGGCTGCTGAGACGGGCGCCTTCATGTTCAAACTCGCGAAGGTTGGTCCAATCGTCGGCAAGCGCACGTTTGGCGGCGGTATTGGGCCTTACTACTTCACACCCCCGCTCATCGATGGTGGTCGCGTGCAGTTGCCGAATCGTGCGGCATACGATCCGAGTGGGACGAGCTGGGGGATAGAGAATATGGGAGTTGCGCCTGATTTCGATGTTGAGATCACTCCGGCAGATGTAATCGCCGGACGAGATCCGCAGCTCGAGAAAGCGATCGAAGTCGCGCTGGCGCAGGTTTCGAAGACGCAACCGATCGTTCCGAAGCGTCCGGCGTTTCCGGTCCATCCGGGCGAACAACGGGTCGCTCCGTCTATAGGTCCAACAGTATCTTCGCTTCCGGCGGTAGGTTCGGAGTTTCCGCCTCCGCCGCCGCGGCCTGGTCCAACGCCGGCGCCGCCGCCGGTTAGTTCGAAGTTTGCTGCGTTTGTTGGAAATTACGATGGTGGCGCGTTAGGCAATCTGGTTGTGAGGCAGGAGGGTGACAAATTGTTTGCCTTCGATCCGGGTGGCCAGCGTATCGAGCTCGTTCCCGAAACGACCGCCGACAAGTTCGTAGCCCAACCCGTCGGCGCGAATGTGAGCTTCGAACGCGACCCCGGTGGAAAAGTCACCGCCATCATCATTACGCTCCCTAATGGCAACGTAATCAGAGGCCGAAAAACCTGACTCCAGGGAAAATCAGGCCACAAAGAGGCACAAGAAGCACACAAGTTTCAAAACCTTTGGGTACTTCTTTGTGCCTCTTTGTGGTTTCTGACGACTAAATAGTTGATGGAAGCTTGTAATGAAGCTGGACCACACCATTCTCGAAGCGTTCAAGCGCTTGCAATTCCAATAACACGTGCCGATGACGCCGCGCGATCAGGGGAATTCCATCTCCGATAAAGACTGGCGCCATGGTGATGACGAACTCGTCGATCGCGTGTGCGTCAAGAAACGACGCGATGAGCTCCCCACCGCCCATCAACCAGATGTTCTTGCCAGGTTCCTCTCGAAGACGGCTTGCAAAGTCACCAGGTTCATCGTTCACGAACTCCACATTTGACGGTGCCTCGGCGGGTCGTGCGTGATGTGAAAAGACGATGTAACGGCCCTTTGAGGGGAACTTCGCTCCCATGCTCAGGCTCGCCTCATAGCTTTTCCGGCCGAGGAGCATTGTGTCAACCGACTTCATAAACGCGTCGATACCATAGAACCCTTTGGGAGCAGGGCGCGACGTCAGCCATTCGAGATCGCCGTCAGGCCGCGCGATGTAACCGTCGGCGCTCGTTGCAATGTGGACGATGATTTTTCGGGGCTTCGTCATGACAAGGTCGACCAATATTACAACAACAGGACAAATGTCCCAGCCCTGTAACGCAAATATCGCTCAAAGCGGGACGAAACTCCCATAGCCAACTTGCAAGCCACGCCTCATCATGCCACGCATGGAGGCCAAAGCTATGTTTAAGCGGATCGCATTCTTCATTTACGGAAGTCTTAGCTACCTGATATTCCTGGCGACGTTTCTGTACGCCATCGGTTTCATCGGCAACTTTTTCGTGCCGAGAACTCTGGACGGCACGCCGAGCGGATCATTCGGAGTCGCCTTACTTATCGACGCAGGACTGTTGACCCTGTTCGCCGTGCAGCACAGCGTGATGGCGCGCAAGGGCTTCAAAGATTGGTGGACGCGCATGGTGCCGAAGCCACTCGAACGTTCGACTTACGTCCTGTTTTCGAGCATCGCTCTTATCTTCTTGTTTTGGCAGTGGCGGCCGTTGGGTGGTGTCGTCTGGTCGGTCGAAGATCCATTCGGAAGCCTGGTCCTGCGCGTGTTGTTTGGATTCGGTTTTGCGCTGGTGCTGGTCTCCACTTTTTTGATCAATCACTTCGATCTGTTTGGAATGCGACAGGTTTGGCTGTACCTGCGCAACCGGCCTTACACCGCATTGCATTTCGGAACGCCGGGACCATATCGGCTCGTCCGGCATCCGCTTTACGTCGGCTGGCTGTTCGCCTTCTGGGCCACGCCGACGATGACGCTCGCGCACCTGCTTTTCTCGGTTGCTACGACTGCTTACATCCTTATCGCGATTCAACTCGAGGAGCGTGACCTGGTGCGCGAACACGGCGAGTCGTACGAGAGTTATCGCCGTTCAGTGCCGATGCTGATTCCGTTTACGCGCCGGCACCGCGAGTCGAGTCAGGAATTGAACCTGGATAAAAGTCAGTACCACCTGCGAGAGCGGGTGGGTCGATCATAAACACCATTTTGGAGGAACATATGAAAGTCTTTTCAGTCTTCATAGGAATCTGTGCTCTGCTCATTGGCAGCGCGCCGGCGACAACTAACAGCACGTTCGCTGCAGCAAATGCGGCAGTTGAGAATCTTTCTCCCGCCACGAACCGCGAACTCGCGTTGGCTCGCAACGGGACTGCCAAGTACCACGACTTCAACCGCGCCGATGCTGACGGTTTTGAATTCTTACAGTGCGTGGAAGGCGAAGGCTTTGAGTACGTGAATTGGTCCCTCGTCGACTGTAACTTCGATATCGAGCATCCGGAAGCACTTCACTACATCCCGGACGGGGATGGTCTGCGACTCGTCGGTGTGGAGTATGTGATCCCCGTCGCTTGCACGGCGACAGCGCCTGCAGGATTCACGGGCGACGCCGACGAATGGGAGTCGATGGCAGAAGGTTTACCAATCTGGGCGCTGAGAGCCGCGATCTGGATGCCCAACTCCGAAGGTATGTTTGCCGAGCACAATCCGAGCATACCTGACCTGTGTCCATAGTTCGCGATGGAGATTTTCATGAGTATTCAGACATACAAACTGCTCGCGCTAATCGCCGTCGCACTCGTAGCTCTAACACCAACGGCTTCGGCGATTAGCGGCGACGACGCTCTGAATGAGCAATTGACTGCGGTTCTCCGGCAACATGGGTTTACCGGCAGAGTCGGGTCGAGTCTCGAACAAAGGCTCGGTCGAAAGATCGACAACCAGCTTGCCGACCTCGGCAGGCTGGCCTTTCATGACCGCTTGCTTGGTTTGAATGACGATAACTCATGCTCCGGCTGTCACGCCGCACCTTTGGGCTTTGCAGACTCGCAGTCAATTGCCATCGGCGTCGAAAACAACAATATCGTCGGTCCCGATCGAACTGGACCACGCAATCAACGACGCGCACCGAGCATTATTAATAACGTTTTCTACCCGGCGCTGATGTGGAACTCGCGGTTCAATTCAGTCTCGGGCGATCCGTTCGACAACAGTGCCGGATTTCACTTCCCTTTACCGGAAGGTTTTTCACTGTCTGCGCTTCCACATCTGCTCACGGCGCAGGCTTTTATCCCGCCGACAGAAAAGCCTGAGATGAGTGGGTTTCATTCGTCTGTGCCTGGAACTAACGACGGGATTCGCGCAGCAGTTGTGGAGCGGTTGAATGCGAATGCCGAATATCGAAAGTTGTTCGGCAAGAACTTTTCGGACGTGAAGTCGGGCGGACCGATCATTTACGAAATGCTCGCGCGTGCGATCGCAGAGTTCGAGTTCACGCTCGTTTTCGCAGATGCACCGATCGATAAATTTGCGCGCGGTGAAAAGAATGCGATGACCGAGGATGAGAAACGCGGGGCGCTGATCTTCTTTGGAGCCGGCCGTTGCGTGAGTTGCCACGCGGTTTCAGGGGAGTCGAATGAGATGTTCAGCGACTTCCGGCAGCATGTTGCTGGTATACCTCAGATCGCACCGATAGTTGGGAACGTCACGTTTGATGGCCCAGGCGCGAATGAGGATTTTGGTTTGGAGCAAGTTACGGGCGACGCGAATGACCGCTATGCTTTCAGAACGGCGCCGCTGCGGAACCTGGCGTTGCAACCTACGTTCTTCCACAACGGTTGCTTCACGAGGCTGGAAGACGCAGTGCGTTATCACCTGGACGCGATCGGGTCGGCGCCGAGTTACAATGCGGCTACGGCAGGTGTCGCTGCGGACCTGCAAGGTCCACAGGGACCGGTGGCGCCGGTGCTGGCGCGAATCGATCCCGCGCTGGCGACGCCAGTCACATTGTCGACCGACGAGTTCAATCAACTAATCGCCTTCCTGCGCAACGGACTTCTCGATCCGAAAGCAAATGCACACGACCTGCGCAAACTCATCCCCGCGCGCGTACCCAGCGGCACACCCGTTCACGTGTTCCAGTAAAAGCCGCCGCAGATTTACGCAGATGAACGCAGATCGGATCTGCGTTCATCTGCGTAAATCTGCGGCTCACTTCTGCAACTGCTCTAAAAAATACGCAAGGTCAAAGAACTGTTTCTCCGCATTTGTTCGCGCAGAAGGAACTTGATAAAAGTAAGGATATTCGGAGCGACTAAAATGAAGTTCGTTTTACTCGCGATATTCTTGCTGGCGTGTGGTTCGGTCGCCACAAACGCACAGTCGTGCCTCACACAGGACGACGTGACGCAGATGCTCGCGCGCGTTAGTTCCCCACCGCCCGCCACTCCCGACAAAAAGCTCAAGGAAGACCTGATAAAAATGGCCAGCAGGCAACACGAGTTGCTGCTGCAAGTGGTCGATAAAGACCAGAAGCGATCCGACCAGGAGAAACTACACAAGCTTTACAAACAAGACGCTGTCAAATTCTGTGAGATACTAAAGACGCAAGGTTGGCCCACCACTTCCCTGGTCGATTCCGCAGGCGTCTTAGCCTCCTTTTACATTCTCAAAAATAGCGGCACATACGAATTGCAACGCGACTTACTGCCGGTGATCCTTGCGGTGATAAAAAAAGATCCGACCCAGAAATCGGAGTTTGCGGGACTGTTTGACAAGCTTCGCGTCAGCGCCGGAATGAAACAACTCTTCGGAACACAGGCCGTGAGCATGGGCGGGTTTCTGGTTCTTTATCCGATTGAAGACGAAGCAAAGGTAGACGCACGGCGTGCTGAATTTGGGCTGCCGACGCAGGACGATTACATCAGAAGCCTCGAGCACACCTACGACAAGCCGCTCATCAAGGCACGGCAGCCACCCACCAGCCAACTCTCAAAGCAACTGACAGAGTCGGTTACTAAAGCGATCGACTCGACCCAACTCGATGCTGAAGAAGTCGACCCCGGCGACGTTATAAAGGTGGACACGAGCCTCGTGAGTCTCAACGTCAGCGTCTTCAGTAGCAAATTGAAGTTGTTTGTCGGTTCGCTAACAAAGGACGATTTTCGCGTGCAGGAAAATAACCAGGACCAGACTGTCACCTACTTTGCTGCGACTGAAGTTCCGTTCGATCTCGTGTTGCTCGTCGACTTGTCTGGATCGACTACTGGCAAACGTGACCTGATCAAGAAATCGACGCTACGGTTCATCGAGGCAGCGCGTCCGACTGATCGGCTCGCGATCGTGACCTTCTCCGACATGCCGTTCGTCGTCTCACCACTGACGTTAGATCGCGCCGAACTCACGGCGAGTGTCGCGAACATGGGAAACACGGGAGGATCGCACGTTTGGGATGCAGTGAAATTCACGCTCGACAACGTATTAGGACCAAAGACGCTGGAACGACGCCGTGCAGTGGTGCTGATGAGTGACGGCGTCGATGGCGCCCTGGTGGATCTTGGCCCATTGTATAGTTCGAAGATAACCTTCGCAGATCTCATCGAACAGGTGCGCCAGACGGATGCGCTGATCGTGCCGATATATCTCGATACTGAGACGGATTATGGGAGTTCGTCAATGAAGAGCGCGTATGAGAATGCGCGTCGCACGCTTAATCTACTCGCGCAGGAGAGTGGTGGTTCTTATTACCACGCCAAAAAACTATCGGATCTGAATGGTGTGTACGAACAGGTGATCAACGATCTCGGTAAGGTCTACAGCCTCGGATACACGCCGACGAACGCAACGCACGACGGCAGTTGGCGTTCTGTCCAGGTTTCAATCGTCAACCGCTCAGATCTCGTAGCACGCACGCGCCCCGGCTACTACGCGCAGTGATGCAGACTAGTTCCCCCCACCTGTCACTACATACTCCATCACGTAACGACGAAGCTTCTCTCGATTCTGTTTGAGATAAGGCGGATGGTCCTGCGCGATTCCTTCATCCGGTCTGGCAAGCAGAATGTAAGCCTCGAGCAGACCGGCCTCATCGAGCTTCTTCAATTTGGCCAGCGAAGGGTTGAGGTTCTTAACGGTTTTGTCGGACGTGGCGGTGGAGAGGACCTGGCGCAGCGCGTCTACCTCTTCTGCCAAACTATGACGATAAGCCTTTTCGGTCGGAAATGTTTTAGCGAACTTTTCCTTTCGCCAACTGGACCGAGCAACTCCATAAGAGATCCACGCGAATGAGCCGTCATTTTTGCCGCCGAGCAATGCGCTGGCGTCAAGGTTGATCTTAGCGTCGCCTTTTTCGTCAAAAGATACATTCGTGGGAATGTCGATGTTTGGATGAGCGATCGTGGTCTGCGTTGCTTCAGCCCACTGGACCAGACCCGCGCGCGCATAGCGGTTGTATGGCTCAGTAATAAATGCTTCGATGTAACGATCGCGCGCCTGGTCCATTTTGCGCTGCTTCATGAAAGGCGTTGCGGAATAACGATAAGCAGTCTCTATATTGGGATCGATGGCGATTGCTTTTTGATACCAGATCTCAGCCTGCGCGTAATCCTTTTTCTGCAAGTAGATGTCGCCCGCAAAAAGCGCTGCGTGATAAAGCTTTGGATCGAGTTCAAGCGCCTCCTGATATTTCTTCAGCGCTTCGTCGCCCTTGCCCTGCGAGAAGGCTGCTTCCCCTTCTTTCATCAACTCATTGGCCTTAGACGCCGACGAATAGTCTGCTGGATCGGACCCATCTTCCGGCAGATCGTTGATCAGCGCATCCAGACGTGGCTCGTAAAATCCCAACGACTTTGCTTTAACAAATGAAGTGCGCGCGCGGACGCGCAGCGCTTTCCGGGTGGCGGCGTCTTTAGTAATTGTTGCTTGACCAATCAAGGCGAAGCCGAGAAAAAACTGTGTTTCGCCGTCATCCGGCTGTAGCGTTGCAATCTTCTCGAGCAGAGGTAGCGCCTCGGTGTATTTGGTCTGTTTCATCAACTCAGACGCCTGGCGCCTCAGCTCGATGACATTTTCATTTGTTTGCGCCTGAGTTGTGATTGAGAAAGAAATCAAGACCAGAACGATTAGAGTGCTGAGCAACGCGCGCTGAGACATGATCGGGCTCCTTTGTGTTTCTTTGTGGCTTAAAAACGAAAACCGATTCCCGAACTGACTTGAAGATTATGAGTCGTCTTGCTTGGTTGTATGATGAATGGCGGAGTAGTTAGCGCGAACACGACCTCGTCATAATGTATGATCGTATCGCCTACATCAAACCGCGCCATCCATCGGGGAGAGATATAAAACTCTATCACGCCGCCAACGTCGAGTGAGGGATAGAGCTTGTTTCCGGAAGGAAAGTTAAGTGATCCCGGTGGCGGCAAGACAGAGAAATCAAGAACTCGAGTAAACCCGATAAATCCTGGTCTGGCTTTGCCGAAGAACCCCCATTTATCAAACCGCTTGCCAACCTTCCCGCCAAACTGTCCCTGATACATTTTGCCGCTTTGTGGAAAGCCAAACTGCTCGCGAGTGTAATAGTTTCCTTCTGCTTCGAAGGCAATGTTCTCGGTCAGGTTGAAGGTGAATCTACCACCAAATCCAGGTTCTGTATGCTGCGGGAAGGAGACCGCGCCCACCGTGTTCGAGGGCTCCACAAATAGCGAAGTAAATTGTATTCCGACTTCAAATCGTTTGGTTCGTTCCTGCCCGCCACCGGATGTTTGGATGTTCGACCCTTCATCAGGAAAATCTCCCAAACGAAAAGCGACGCCGGCAGTGAACTGGAAATTATGATTGAATTTTGGTCCGCGTGTCTGACCGAGGCGCGGTGGATGTCTGATAGCTGTATCGCCGGCTTCGAATCGCACTGCAGTTCGTCTGGACGGATACAATTCCAAGACACCTCCGGCATCGAGGGTGAAGAAAGTCTGCCGCTCGAGAGTGAAACCTGGGCCGCCCTGCGAACCTGGTGGGGGTATGAAGGAGACGACTCTGTCGACACTGAGGAAACCCGGGCGTACTTTTCCAAAGAGCCCGAATTTTTCAAACCGCTTGCCAGCCTTCACTCCGAATTGGCCCTGGAATGCTCTGCCATCGGCATTGAGGATAAACAGTTTCTGCGGGAAGAAATTAATCTCAGCCTCCGCCGCTATGGACCGATTAAAATTGTAACCAACCCTGCCGCCGACTCCAGCCTGGGTACTGTCGAAGAAGGGGAAGTCCGGTTGAAAGAGCGACAGTGACGTTGTCTGAACGCCGATTTCGATTTTGTCTTTCGTGCTTTGCGCAACGCCGACAGAAGCAACGGTGACGAGCGTGAGAAGGAGGAGGATACAGGTTTTCATCGGGACTTCTCCATCGGACCGCAGAGTTATATTAGACCGCAAGTGGGCCACTTGAAAACAGTTTCACGCCTCGATTGACCGCGAAGTTCGAAAAACTTCAGCCTCACTTTTTGGCCCACAGTAAACCAAGTAGTAAGCCAAGTAGTGCGGACGCCAGCCCTAACCAATATAGCCAGTGATGCAGAATTCTTCTTTTTTGACTAAAAGCATCATCTGCAAAGGTGGTTAGGTGTTCTTTGGTCCAGGCTCTGTTGATGTGTGTGCCCATAAACCAGGCGGCATGAACACCAGCAATCAGGTACAGGCCAATCATGACGGTGAGGCCGATTTTGAAAGGCGTACCTGTTGCACCTAAAGTTGTTCCGAGAAATCCAATTATCGCTGGTGTGGACAAGTAGAGGGTAATATGAAACTTAATGTAATCGTAAATTAGCCTGAACTGGTCACGACGGACTGCATCATCGTCGATCCATTTATCCCACTCTTTTCCCGTCGCTTTATCAGCTACCGGATTATCCATCAGAGACCTCCTTCTTTTACACGTTAGTCTCCATCTATCCCACTGGTGACAAGCGAAAATCCGACGCGTATAGTAACGCGATCCCACCAAAACGAAGCGCCAACTTATCCGCGCCAGACCGTCAACCTTCTCAACAAAGGTGAAGATCATGGCGCTGTGAAGTGGTACCAGGATCTGCTTTGCCTCAGAAGTCTGAAATCATTCTTGGACACAGTCAGTACAGGGAGCGGTAGCGACCTGGTCAGCGATGAGAGTCAAGAATCATTAGGAAATATCGGATGCTGATCACTGACCAGGTCGCTACCGCTCCCTGTACTGACTGTGTCCAAGAATGATTTCAGACTTTTGAGGCAAAGCAACCAGGGTCTGTCTACATCACAGAGAACCGGTTTAGCGTTTATATCTCGGACATTTACCCCACTTGAAAGGGGGGCGTCGAAAATGGGATACGTCAATTTGGAAACAGGAGCGAGGATCAATCTTGACGATCTCACTGCTGAAGACAAGAAATTCTACAAACAGGCGATGAAGAGATTTCGAGAGAACACAAATTGGTTATCGTTTGATGAATTCGCTTTCGGTATCAAATCTCCGATTTACAATGGGCGGAGATCTCATATTGAGGTTCTACAGAGTGCGCTCTATTTGGTACTTAAAGATATGTCGCTCCAATTGGGAGTTCAACAGGGGCTGCTCAAGCGAACCAAAAAAACACCGCATGGGTAGAACGCGCGCTAGTTGATGCTTTGAAGCGCAAACCGCGGCGCGTGAAGCGATAACTCCGAGACCAGCAGCGCGGCGCCATCTCATTCATCGTGGGATTCTGTGGCCTTTGCACAAAAAGGGGAAACGGAGCGCCAAAGGCGCTCTGTTTCGACTTTCAAAGCATCCATTCATTCCGAGCGGAGTGCCACGAGGGGATCGACGCGCGTTGCGCGGCGCGCGGGGATGTAACAGGCGACCAGGGCGACGGCAACGAGCGCGACGGCCGCTGCCGGCAGGATCACCGGATCGCGTGTTGGTAATGATGGAATAAGCGAGATCAAGAGTCTCGAGACGCCGTACGCACCTGCCGCGCCCAACAACGCTCCACTCACGACCAGCACCGCCCCCTTCCCTAACACCAACCGCAGAACATCACGCGTCTGCGCTCCGAGCGCCATGCGAATTCCGAGTTCGCCGGTACGTTGGACCACCGTATAAGAGACAACGCCGTAAATTCCAATCGCCGCCAGAATCACACCAACCGTCGCAAACGCTCCGAGCAAACTCCCCAGCAGCGAGATACTACCCAAGCCTTGATTGACTGCGGCTCGCGCCGTGCGAATCCGGTAGACCGGCAGCTCCGCATCTAATCCGGCAATCGAACTGCGCAGACTGTTCGCGATCCCTTCCGCACTCGAAGAGGTGCGAATTAGGAGCATAAGATAACCCGGAGCAGCTTGCGTCGTAGGCACAAACGCTTCAAACCGCGTGTATGGTTCTCCCAGGTTGCCCGGAAACGCAAGGTCGTTAACTATGCCGACGATTTCGAAATAATCCTTCTTTGGACCAGTGCTGCTGATGCGCTTTCCGATCGGACTCTCGTTGGGCCAAAAGTAACGAGCGGTGGATTCGTTGATGATCACGACCGCCGGATGATCGGCCGTATCAGACGCGTTGAACGTACGGCCCTGCTGCAAACGAGCACCCATCGTCGCGAAGTAGTCGCTACTTACCGGTTCGAAAAACATCTCCGGCAACTTATCCGGCGGAGGCTCAGGTCGACCTTCAACGAGAAACGAACTACTGCTGTTGAAACCAAACACCGGATGCGAACCACCAATCGCAGCGTGCTCCACACCCGGCAACGCGCGTAGACGATTTTCGAGCTCCGTCAGGAATACAATCCGTTGCTTATCACTCGCGTATTTCTCTCCGCGCAGGCTCATCTGCGCAACCACCAGCCCATCGACCTGCCAGCCGGGATCGGTATTGATGAAGCGCTGCAAGCCACGTAGAAACAATCCCGCCGCTGCAAGCAAGACCATCGCAAACGCTACCTCACCGACGATCAGCGTGTGACGCATACGGTGCTGCGACCGTCCTGCCGTGGACCCGCGTGAGTTCTCTCGCAACGCCAGGTTCACATCTGCGCGCGACGCTAACCACGCTGGAACCGTCCCAAATATCACTCCCGTTAACAGCGAACACAGCAGTGCAAAGCCGAACACTTTGTAATCGAGTTGCACACTCGCGCCGGGCAGATCAGCAAACATACGCGCACTGATGAAGCGAACGGCGCCAAGCGCGATGAGCAGACTGATCACTCCGCCAATCAGCGCGACAAGGATGCTCTCCGTAAACGAATGTCGCAGCAGTCGCCAACGGCCGGCACCAAGCGCGGCACGCACGGCAAGTTCGCGGGCTCGTGCCGCGGTGCGGACGAGCTGAAGGTTCGCAAGGTTTGCGCACGCAATCAACAACACAAAACCCGCGAGTCCGAATGTGAACCACATGACGGATCTGCCGATACTGTCAGACGTGGACCGCTGAAGCGGCTCGAGTCGCACGCTGTCGCCTTCATTCGACGAGTTTTGTTTCCCGATGTTCGCGGCCAGTGTGACCATGCTTTGGTTTGCCTGCTGAATTGAGACGCCGGGCTTGAGTCGACCAATCTCGGAGAGGTAGTTGCTGCCGCGACTCGTTTTCTGTTCCGGAGTGAATGCCAGCGGCTGCCAGATGTCGACCGGTCCCCAGAGCAGCGGGTGTTCGAATCCCGGAGGCATCACGCCGACGATCTCGACTGTCTTTCCGTCGAGCTGAATTTTTTGTCCGACGATGTTTGGATCGCTTCCGAAACGGCGTGTCCAAAAACGATCGGTGAGGACGATGACGTTATCGGCGCCAGGTTCGAATTCTTCGGGTTTGAACACGCGGCCGTACGCGGGTGCGACTCCCAGGATCGGAAAGAAATCGGCGGTTCCGGCAACGCCGGTCAGTCGTTCCGCTGTGTGTCCCTGTTCGGCGAGATTACGACTGACGTAGTTATAGGCCGCCAGCTTCTCAAAGACCGTGTTCTGGTCGTGCTGGTCGAAAAAATTTGCGGCTGAATGCGGCCAGGTTTGGGAGTGCGGCGACGTGCGCCAGACGCGTATCAAACGTTCGGACTGCGGGTATGGCAGCGAGCCGAATAGAAACGTATTCAGCACGCTGAACATTGCTGTGTTGATGCCGATGCCGAGTGCGAGGGTCAGCGCGGAAACGATGGTGAAACCCTTGTGTTTTAGCAACATGCGCAGGCTATAGCGCACGTCCTGAGATAGGCTGGTCATACCTGGTCTCCTCTTTACTACGAGAACACCTCGCAGACGACGATTGTGACAGCTAAGTTATAAGCCACCGATGACACGGATAAAGGCGGATTGGTTGTGAACACCAATCGGTCGTTATCTCTTATTCGCGTCGAAGGGCATTCAAGGGATCGATTTGCGTTGCGCGGCGCGCGGGGAGCCAGCAGGTCAATAATGCAACTAGCGCCAACCCCACGGCGATCGAGCCGAACGTCAGCACATCTGTCGGACGCACGCCGAACAGCAGACTCTCCATCCATCGCGTCAGTGCAAATGCTCCCGTTAACCCCAGGGCGATTCCGATCAACGTTAGTTTCAATCCCTGTCTCAGAACCAACATCAGCACGTCTCGTGCTTGTGCGCCCAGCGCCATCCGTATTCCGAATTCATGTGTGCGTTGCCTGACCGCGTACGAGATCACCCCGTAGATCCCAACCGTCGTCAATAACAACGCGAGCGCCGCGAAACTCGCCAGCAACACGAGCGTGAGCCTTCGTTGCGCCAGCGAGTTGCCGAGCACTTGATCCATCGTTCTGATCGAAAACACCGGCACGTCTTTGTCTATCGTATGAATCGCCTGCTCGATCGCCGCGGCGGGCACGGCCGCTGTGCGTTCAGTGCGTACTACGAGACCCAACGATCGGTTCGGCAACTGTGAATACGGCAGATACGTCTGCATCGTGATCGCTTGATCCATGCCATTCATCTTGACGTCGTTCACGACGCCGACGACTTCGCGCCACGGCTTACTCTCCGCGTCGTAGTCTTCGGGAAAACCGAATTTGACACGTTTGCCAAGCGGGTTTTCGTTGGGCCAGATCCGTTGGGCCAGCGTCTCGTTGACGATGACAACGGGCGCGGCTTCCGCGGTATCAGCGGAAGTAAACAGACGTCCGCGCACGAGACGTATGCCCATCGTCTCGAAATATGTCGGGCTCACCCGCAGACGATCTGTTTCCGGCAAGTCGCCATGCGAAGGAACAGGTTTGTCCGCGGCAAGAAAACCTCCACTCCAGTTCGTGCCGTCTATGGGCAGCGAGTGCGTCACCGCCACAGAACGAACTCCCGGCACCGCCCGCACACGCCCGATGCATTCGTCAACAAAGACGCGCAAAGACTGCGGCGCATATTTCGGATCCGCAAGACTCATTCGCAGCGTCAACACGTTGTCCATGTTGAATCCGGGGTCAACGTGCAGCAGATTCCACATCGAACGCACGAGCAGACCTGCGCCAGCCAGCAACACGAGCGACACGCTGACTTCGGCGATCAACAAAGCTCGGCGCGTGCGTTCGGGCGACCTGCCCGTAGTCGATCGGCCGCTGTCTTTCAGCGTCGTTTGCAAATCGGTCTTCGACGCTTGTAAAGCAGGCAGCAAACCAAACAAAAAGCACGTCGCTGCCGCAATGCCGAGCGTGAAAAGCAAAACACGCTGGTCCAACCCGACGCGACTGAGTTGTGGAATTTCTGTCGGAGCTAAAGCCAGCAGACCTTGCAGCATCGAGCTTCCCACCAACAGACCGCACGCACCACCTATCGCAACAATCAGGATGCTTTCACTGAGCAACTGCGAAACAATGCGCCCACGTCCTGCGCCGAGCGCCAGTCGCAGTGCAAATTCCTTTTGCCGTTCGGCAACACGCACCAGCATCAGGTTCGCAACGTTGATGCAGGCGATCATTAAGATGAACCCGACCGCGCCGAGCAATATCCACAGGGAATCGCGTACGCCCTCCGCCATCACGTCCTGCAAGCGCTCCGCCTGTGCCCCTCTCCCTTCATTGGCCTGCGGATACTCCTGCGCGAGTTGTTGGCCCAGCGACGTCATCTCGCTATTCGCCTGCGCCAGCGTCACACCGGGTTTGAGCCGCGCGACGGCGTAGAAGTCAAACGCGCGGTTGCCACGACCCGCGAAAGGTGAATCGGGCGCGAGGACGAGACCCAACGGCGTGAAAACATCCGCGCGTTGAAAATATTCGAAACCCGGCGGCAACACCCCAACGACCGAATAGGTGTCGTCATTCATCCTTAAGGTTTGCCCGATGACACTCGACTCACCACCGAAGTGCCGTTGCCAGAACCCGTGACTGATAACAACCGTGCGTTCCGCGCCGTAGCGATCGTCCGCTTCGTTGAAGGTTCGTCCGACTTGCGGCTCGACGCGAAGCAAGAGAAAGAAATTCCAGTTGACCGTATAACCCTCGATGCGCTGCGCCTTGTCTGTACCCGTAAGCGTAAAAGTTTGTGGCCATGCCATCGCCATGGCTTCAAACAATTGCGTTCGCGAGCGCCAGTCGGCGTAATTTGGGTACGAAGCGGAGTCACGCTGACCGTCGCGATTTTTTTCTGATAACAACACCAGCCGCTCCGATTCCGGATACGGCAGCGGACGCAGCAACAGCCCATTCACCACACTGAAGATTGCGGTGTTTGCCCCAATCCCGAGCGCGAGCATAAGCACTGCAACCGTAGTGAACACCGGTCGCTTCGCCAACATTCGCAATCCGAAACCGAAGTCCTGCCAAAGGTTTTCGATGAACCGCGTCCGCCGAGTATCGCGGCACTCTTCCTTTCGCTGGTCCAGGCCACCCAGCGCGCGTAACGCAGCGAGACGAGCATCTTCTTCGCTCATGCCGTTGGCTGCGTTGTTCTCGATCTGCCGCTCGAGGTGGTAGCGCAGTTCTTCGTCCAACTCATCTTCAACGCGGCTGCGGCGAAACAGTGACCGCACTCGCAATGGGATGGTGTAAATCCAATGTTCAAAGCGCACGGCTTACGCCTCCTTTAGCTGGACGACCTGCGAGATCGCTGCCGACAAGCGGGTCCAATTGGCCGCTTCTCGTTCGAGATGCTTTCGTCCGGGACGGGTCAGGGAGTAAAACTTCGCACGGCGATTGTTCTCGCTGGCCTTCCACTCAGCCTTGATCCATCCTTCCTGTTCGAGCTTGTGAAGCGCCGGGTAGAGCGAGCCATCGCTGACCTGGAGGACTTCGCCCGAGACTTGTTTGAGGCGCTGGCTGATTGCCCAGCCGTGGAGTGGTTGCAACGCTAATATCTTGAGGATTAAGAGGTCCAGTGTTCCCTGGACCAGGTCGGTTGGTCTGCTCATGTCTCCTCCATCGGTTACCGAGATGAGTATACACTTGCTCACCTCGGTAAGCTAGAGGTGTACATAAGGAACACAAAAAAATGCCACAAGACTGGGCTCGTTGGTGCTTATCAGGTGTTATGAAAATGTTTTTAACGATTCTGGCTGTTTTCTTTTTCGTTGGCGAACTGTCAGCACAGAAGCACGCCATTACTCCGGCAGACGTGCTCAGCATTCGAGAACTGGACGAAGTTGAGGTCTCTCCAAACGGCAAACAGATCGCGTTTGTTGTAAACGAACCGAACGATCCGCAGAAGCCACGCGAACCACGCGTGTCGAATGTTTGGATCATGCCGACCGATGGGCACGAGCCTCCTCAGCCCTTAATCGGAGGTCTCAGAAACGCTTTCACACCGCGCTGGTCGCCTGATGGCCGGACGCTGGCGTTTCTTTCTGATCAGATCTATTTACTGCGCGAAGGTGAGACAAAGGCTGCGCGGTTGAGCAATGTGCAGGGAGGCGTAGACCAATATCAATGGTCGCCGGACGGCAAAATGATTGCTTTTCTCGCACGCGATCCTGCGACACCGGAGGAAGAGGCACGGAAAGCTGCGGGCGATGATGCCGTTGTTCGGTCCGAGTCTAATTTTAAGTACTCGAGGCTGTGGACAGCGAATCTCACAGATGGAAAAACCACACAGATAACAAAACAGGATTTCGAGATACTTGAATTCGCGTGGTCGCCGACGGGAAATGAATTCGCTTTGGTTGTTGCGCCAACGCCGAGAGACGAAGACTCTTACAATCTTTCGCTCGCAGTTATTAATCGCTCGACAGGCGAGGTCACGCGAACTCTCACTAAAAACGTAGTTCCCATTACGGGACGTCTTGCGTGGTCACCCGATGGCCAATGGATAACGTTTTACGAATTCCCGCCGACTAAAGAATCCAACAACTGGCTGTCGCTGGCGCCCGCGCGCGGAGGAGAAATTCGTCCGCTTTTCAAAGACTACGCCGGCAGCGTGTTGATCTCAGAATGGATGCCGGATTCCAAGAGTCTGCTTGTACAAAGCGTTGAAGGTACGCACGAAGTCATCGCAAGAGTTGATATTGCTGATGGAACGTTTCACAAAATCACAGACGTCATACAGTCACAATGGGGGGCGAGTCTCGGTACAAACGGCGAGACCATCGCGTACCTTGCGCAAACGGCAGAATCAGCAGACGACATTTGGGTGATCGAGAAGAGCGCGCCGCCGCGTCGACTTACCGACTTCAATCCGCAGACGAAGTCGTGGGCGCTTGGGAAGGTCAGCGAGGTCACCTGGAAAAATTCAAAAGACGGATTGGTCCGTCGTGGTGTGGTGATCACGCCGGCTGATTACCGCGAAGGAAATCTGTACCCCGTCGTCGTCAATACTCATCCGGGTGATACCGCGTGGTGGACCGGATTTCACGCGATCAAGTGGTGGGATTGGGGACAACTGCTGGCGTCGAATGGTTATGTCGTCTTTCTGCCAAACACTCGTGGAGTGACAGGTGAGGGCGGCGCGATGCACGCGACCATCGATCGCTGGGGCGAATTGGCTTTTCAAGATCTGATCGACGGTGTTGATTATCTAATCGCCCAGAAAATCGCCGATCCAAATCGCCTCGGCATCGGCGGCTGGAGCAACGGCGGTTTCATGACGGAATACACGATCACACATACAACGAGATTCAAAGCAGCCGTGGCGCAGGCAGGCCACGCTGACTTCTTTACTCTGTACGCCACGTCGTACCTGCGCGACGGACTTCGGCGAACCAGTAAAGAGAGTCCGTACTACAAGCGAGACTGGTATGACGAACACTCGCCAATCACTTTCATTAAGAACTGCCGCACACCCACACTCTTACTACACGGCGAGTTCGACCCCGGAGTGCCCGTGGGCCAGGCCCGGGAGTTTTACACCGGCTTACAGGACGCCGGCGTCGAAGCTGAGCTCGTAGTCTACCCGCGTGAGCGCCACAGCATTCAGGAATATTCACACAGGATAGACGTGCAGAAGCGCATGCTGGCGTGGTTCGACAAACACCTAAAATAGTAGCCACGGATTGAACGGATTTCTACGGATAAAGACTTAATCCGTCGTGATCAGTGTCAATCCGTGGCTAAAATTCACCCGGTATTCCTCAGTCCGGCTGCAATCCCATTGATCGTTGCCGCAAGCGCGTAATTCAGATCGTCGTTGTCCTCGCCTCGACGTTTCCGGCGCAGCAACTCGACCTGAATTAAACTCAACGGATCCACATACGGATTCCGCAATCGAATCGAACGGGCCAACACCGGATTCTTCTCGAGTAATGTTGTCTGTCCCGTCAAACGCAACACCACTTGCTTCGTCCGCTCAAATTCCTCGAAGAGCATACTAAACACTCGGTCCCTCAGCATCGCGTCAGAAACGAGCCCTGCATACAAACGCGCAATCGATATATCAGCTTTCGCCAACCCTATCTCAACGTTCGCGATGAGGTCGGTAAAGAGTGGAAACTGCGTCACGAGTTTTTCCAACAACTCCGCATTGTCGGAGCTTTTCTCGGCGAAGCGCTCCACTGCAAAGCCAACCCCAAACCACGCCGGTACAACATGACGACTCTGCATCCAACCAAACACCCAGGGAATCGCGCGTAGATCGCCAAGACCACGTTGAGCACCTCGTCGCGTGGGCCGAGATCCGATCCTCACGTGTTCCAATTCCCTGACCGGAGTTGCCTCTTCGAAATAAGTTAGTACGGGCTCGTTCTCAGCAATCTTTTCTCGATAGAACTCAAAAGCCTCCTGAGACATTTGTTCCAACGCCGCTTCGCTCTCCTGGTCCAAATCTTCAACATCACGCGGCCGCGACAGCACTTCCAGTGACGCCGCAATCATCAGCTCTAGGTTTCTCTCCGCGAGTACTCGATCCGAATACTTCCAATTCATCACCTCGCCTTGTTCGGTGATCTTTATCTGACCCGTGAAACCACCCTGCGGTTGCGCAATTATCGCGTGATGGGTTGGTCCACCACCGCGCCCGACTGTTCCACCACGTCCATGAAACAATGTCAGCTTTACGTCGCATTCGGCAGCGACTCGATGCAGCGCGCGATGGGCCTTGAATATCTCCCAGGTGCTCGTGAGCATCCCGCCATCCTTGTTTGAATCGGAATACCCAAGCATTACCTCCTGCCGCCGGTCCCACGAGTCGAGTAAACGAGCGTAGTCGGAGCTGGTCCATAAATTCCGGCAGACGTCCAGACAGTTACGCAAGTCCTCAATCGATTCGAAGAGCGGCACAGGCATCAGGCCTGGATCAGCGCCATTCGTAGCTACCTGTACACCGCTCAACTCGGCCAAAGACACCAGCGCCGAAACGTCCGACGCCGCCTGAGCTCCGCTGATGACGTAACTACGGATTGCTTCGCGTGGATACTCGTGTTTTAACTCACTCACCATCCGCAGTGAATCGAGCAGATTAACCGTTTCTTTCGACGGCGCAGGCGGAAGAGCCTCGTTCGTTGTCGCAACGTTTGAAAACTCGAGCAATGCACGTTTGTGAACGCTCGCATGCTCCCTGATGTCCAGCGTATGTAAGTGAAAGCCGAAAGTATCCACCTGTCGCAGCAGCGGATCGAACAAAAACCTTGCGACACGTTCTCCACCATTTGCAGCGAGACTTTCGCGCGCGACGCTCAGATCCTCACGGAACTCTGCGGCGCGCTTGTATGCACTTGTGTCGTTGAATTCGTCTCGCGCCAGGACCAGACGGGCCAACACATAATCCAGAAAACGCCGGTAAACTTCTTGTGGCGGATGTCTTTCCGGATTGAGCTCAGGCGCCGAAACCGTCGACTCATAAGAACTGAGCGCGGTTTGCAGTTGCGTCGAAACCGGAACCTGATATGTCGAAGGGCTGAGTTGCCAGATCAGGTCGTTCACTCGCTCGACGTAGTAGCCGAGAATCGTTTCGCGAGCTATCTGCAACGCATCTCGCGTGCACTCGGGTGTGACCAGGGGGTTGCCGTCACGGTCACCACCAATCCACGAACCGAACCGCAACACTCGAGGCAGCGCGTTCGCCGGTAACTGGTGCGCATAAGCTTCGCGGAAATCGTCGGCTAACTGTTCATAAAGCGCCGGCAAGGTCTCAAACAAAATACTCGGATAGTAATCGAGGCCCATCCTGATTTCGTCGCGAACGCTCGGTTGGCGACGCCGAACTTCATCGGTCTGCCAGAGTGCGGTTATTTCCGCTAGGATCGCCTGCTCGTGTTTTTCTGACTCCATCTCGGTGAGTGGCAATTGATCTAACTGTTCGAGTTCGGCAGCAATACGTTGGCGCTTGAATAACACGGTGCGTCGCGCAACTTCGGTGGGATGAGCAGTGAATACGAGTATGACTTCGATCCTTGCAAGCCACTCAAGTGCTTGCTGTCGCGTAATGCCGGCATCACGCATCCGGCGAAGAGTTCCGAGAAACGAACCTGGTTGAGCCAGCAGCTCGGGCGACGCCTGGGCAGCGCGGCGACGGCGTTTGCGATGATTGGTTTCAGCGAGGTTTGTCAGTTCGAAATAGATCGCGAAAGCCTTCGCCATCTGATGTGCTTCTGTCACATCCAAACGACTAACAATTTCCTCGGCGCGTCCTATCAAGCGTTGCACGTCTTGAAGATTGTCTCCTGGTTGCGTGTGCAACTCTCGATGCTCAATCAGCAGCACGCGCAATTCTTCAACTGTTGAAAACAAGCTGTCACCGACCTGTTCCTTGAGCACTTCGCCCAGCAGACGGCCAAGCGAACGCACGTCGCGGCGCAAAGGAGCTTCCTTCAGATCGCGATCCTGACTGATGAGTTCCGCGAGCCGTGCTGCCTGATCGTCTACATTCCAAAGCCGAGACATAAATCACCGAGCTACCGCGCCTATGTTCGCAATCGTCGCGCCTTTTGTCATCGAAGGAACGGCGCAGATATACAAAATAATTCCGGCGGCGGGCGCGCGCGCTTCGAACGTTACGTTGCCGTGGTAATCGGTGACGTAACCAACCTTCATTCCCTGCTCCACATACGTTCCACGCTTGACGAGCGGATAGAAGATTCCTGTTTGTTCGCTTGCGAGGGTCGCGATCTTTTCGATCCAGACCGGACGTTGGACCATCGTCGCTGTCCCCGCAATCATCTTCAGATAACGCATGACGTTCAGACAGCCTTCGGTCAACGCATTCACATCATCCGTCTCAACCGTGCCTGCATAGCCGGCTTCCGCTGTAATCGACGGTTTGCCGCGCGTCGTCGCGGTGTTCTCGAGATAACGCGACGCTTGAGGATCTTTCGGTCGCTCAGTTGAAATAATGATGTGATCGAGGCCGAAGGCGAGCACCATCTCGCGTGAAATCTGATCTTGTCTTTCGTTTCCAGTCTTGGTCCAGTAACTGTACGGACGCAGGCTCTCGTCGGTGTCGCCACCGTGCAAGTCGATCAAATGATCGCACTGCTCCACGACCTGTTTTGTGATCAGATACGACGCGCGCTCCGTTTGTGTGCCATCCATCTTCCCCGGGTAGAAACGATTCATGCTTTTCTTATCTACCGGATTTACGTGTGGAACTTTTTGTTCGAATGATGGAATGTTGATGAGCGGAACGACGATCACCGTTCCGGAAATGTCGGCAGGATTAAGCAAACCGATCAGTTTCTCGAGCGCGATGATCGAAGCATATTCAGTGCCATGCGAACCCGCTACCAGCGCCAGCACCGGTCCAGGTTTCGCACCGTGAATCACAACGACAGGAATGCTTAACGCGGCGTCGCTAGCCGCCGGAACTTCGATCGTGCCGGAAACTTTCTCTCCGCGGTTCGCCCTCGCCGTGCCGACCTTGAACGTCTCCCGATCCTGCGCAGCACTGAGACTGGTTAAGAAAACAAGAAGTCCAACTGCCACAATTAGTCTTTGCAACATGCTCCTCCTCGCTTCGTTCTTGACGATTTACTAGGATCAATGCCACAAAGACCACAAAGGCACAACCCTATGAAACTCTACTCCGCCGTTTTAACTCTCTTTCTCGTTATGGATCCGCTCGGCAACATTCCGCCGTTCCTTTCTGTGCTCAAAAACGTGCAACCGGAACGGCGCCGCCGGGTATTGGTTCGAGAAATACTGATCGCTTACGGCGTTCTGCTCGTCTTCCTGTTTTTGGGAAAACGCGCGTTGGCTCTACTTAGTCTGCAACAAGAGACTATCAGCGTGGCCGGCGGCATTGTTCTGTTTTTGATCGCACTGCGCATGGTTTTTCCGCAAGACGGAGGTCTTTTGGGCGAGTCGCTCGAGGGCGAGCCCTTCATCGTGCCCCTCGCGATTCCGCTTATCGCCGGTCCATCCGCGTTGGCGGTGCTGCTGCTGTTAGAGCAGTCGGCGCCGAATGTCACTGGGCGATTGCTGCTCGCTGTGACGATCGCATGGGCTTTGAGCGCACTGATTCTGCTGTCGTCGACGTTGCTTTATCGCGTGCTGAAACAGCGCGGACTGATTGCCATGGAAAGACTGATGGGGATGTTGCTCGTGATGTTGGCGGTGCAGATGTTCATGAATGGCGTGGCTGATTTTCTCAAGCGATAACAGGCAGTCAGGGATATCTGACGACAACTTTGCCTCAAGAGTCGAA
>DATNCH010000148.1:0-3008 GCA_035571655.1 Pyrinomonadaceae bacterium | reverse complement strand
AAAATATTTCCGCGGCCGAGGATTCCGTGGGGGTCGAAGGCGCTCTTTAAAGTTGCCATCTCGCGGAGTTGGGTGTCGGTGTAGAAGAAGCGGAGGTATTCGCGCTTCAGTTTGCCGACGCCGTGCTCGGCCGAGAGGGTGCCGCCGACCGAGGCGGCGTATTTTAGAAATTGAACGTACAGATCGCGCGCGTGGGCGCCTTCCGAATCGTCGCGTGGGAGGATGTTTACGTGGACGTGGTTGTCGCCGATATGACCGAAGATCGTGTAGCGCAGGCCGCTCGATTGTAATGTTTCTTTGTACAGGCGGAACAAGCCCGGGAAGGCTTCGTCAGAGACGGCCATGTCGGTTGAGACTTTCCGCTGGTTGTAGTGCGCGAACCATTCGTTCATTAACACTGGGAGCTGATGTCGGAACTCACGCAATCTCGCCTGGTCCTGTTCGTTGGTCGCAAACCATGAATCGGGAAATGCGTGATGCTGGTCCAACAACACCATCCACTCGTTTAGCACAGCCTCTTCCGTAGCGGCGGTTGTCTCCTGTTCGAAAAAGATCGCACCGACGGAGTCTGAAGGTATCTCCGTGTACTTCTGCCGGAGAAAGTTGAGCGACTCGCGATCGAAGAACTCGAGCGCACGTGCATCCACGCGTGTCCTGGCTTCCGCGACCAGGGCGAGCACGTCTGCTTCACTCGCAAAGAACACCACGCCGCTCAGCAAACCTTCCGGCTTTGGCAGCAAACGACTCTCGATTTCGCAGATCACGCCGAGCGTGCCTTCGCTACCGATGAAAAGGTCGACGGCGTCCATCCCGGGCGCGACGAAATAGCCGGATGCGTTCTTGCGCGTCGCCGGCATGTGATAAGTCGGCAACTGTGCATTGATTGAACCGACTCGGATTCTTCCGTCTGAACCGGCACGCACGTCGCCGCGCCGCAGGTCAACGATCTCGCCCGAAGCGAGCACGACTTTCAATCGCCTGATGTAGTTGCGAGTTGGTCCATACTTGAACGTGCGTGCTCCGGAAGCGTTAGTCGCGACCGTGCCGCCGATAAAGCAGCCACGCTCAGTCGGATCAGGCGGATAGAGTAACCCTTCCTGATCCACGGCACGTTGCAGGTCCGACAGGATCACACCCGGTTCAACAACCGCATAGCCACCCCCATCTTCATGAACGATGCTCTTGATGCGATTCAACCTGTCCGTCGCTAAAACAATCCCGCCAAACGCGACGCGTCCGCCAACCGTACCCGTCCCCGCACCCGAAACCGTGACAGGCACGCGATCCCGATTTGCGGCTGCGAGAATCTCAGCTACTTCTTCGACGCTCTCGGGAAAGACGACGCGATCCGCGTGTCCTTCGCGGATGAAACTCGCATCAGTCAAAAAAGATTGGATCTCGTGTTGATTCGATCTTATCTTCACAGGATTTACAGGATGTTTCAGGATTTACATGACTTGTAGCTCGCGCTCGCGCAGGACCTTGATCCGATCGCGCAGCTCCGCCGCCCGCTCAAACTCAAAGCGTTTCGCGGACGCTCGCATCTCCACCTCCAACCGCGCAATCGTCGCTTCGATATTCGCGGGCGAGTAGTCTTCAATCTCATCCACCTCGACCGGAACCTTGAAGTAGTCAGCCTCCGACGCCGTAATCAACGTCGCTTCAATCGGCTTCACGATCGTCTGCGGTGTGATCCCGTTCTCGCGATTGAACTGTTCCTGAATCGCACGCCGTCGTTGCGTCTCGTCCATCGCGCGCTTCATGGAATCCGTAATGCGATCCGCGTAAAGTATCGCCTTGCCGCTTGCGTTGCGCGCCGTGCGCCCGATCGTCTGTATCAAAGACTGTTCTGACCGCAAAAATCCTTCTTTGTCGGCATCCAAAATCGCAACGAGAGACACTTCCGGCAGATCGAGTCCTTCACGCAAGAGATTGATCCCAACGAGCACGTCAAACTCGCCACGTCGCAGATCGCGCAGAATCTTTATGCGCTCCAAAGTCTCGATGTCCGAATGGAGATAACGAACGCGTATGTCGACCTCTGTAAAATACTCAGTGAGATCCTCCGCCATTCGTTTCGTGAGCGTTGTTACCAGCACCCGCTCGCGCCGATCTGCACGTTGCCGGCACTCTTCCAAAAGATGATCGATCTGTCCCTTGACCGGGTGTACTTCCACTTCCGGATCCATCAACCCTGTCGGCCGGATGATCTGCTCCACCACTTCGCCGCTGGCCTTCGTCAGCTCGTATGGACCAGGCGTCGCCGAAACATAGATCGTCTGCCCGATGCGCGACTCAAACTCGTGAAAGTTAAGCGGCCGGTTGTCCAACGCCGAAGGCAAACGAAATCCATACTCGACCAGCGTCCGTTTGCGCGACTGATCGCCTTCAAACATCCCACGCACCTGCGGGATGGACTGGTGCGACTCGTCGATGACGATCAGCGTGTCGCGCGGGAGGTAATCCAGCAGGGTCGGCGGCGGTTCACCTGCTTTTTTCCCGGTCAGGTGCCTGGAATAGTTTTCGATACCGCGGCAGAAGCCCATCTCCTTGATCATTTCCAGATCAAACATCGTGCGCTGGTGCAGACGTTGCGCCTCGACCAGCTTGCCCTCCGCGATCAACTTCGGCTCCCACCACTCGAGCTCTTCGCGAATCGTCTTGATTGCCCGCTTGATCGTCGGCCGCGACATCACGTAGTGCGTCTTGGGATAAATTGGCACGCGCGACGTGTGTTTCTCAATCACTTCGCCCAGCAGCGGATCGATCGTCGAGATGGAGTCGATCTCGTCGCCCCACAACTCGATGCGATACGCGCGATCCTGGTAGCTTGGGTAAATCTCGACGACGTCGCCACGCACGCGAAACGTCCCGCGCTGAAAGTTGATGTCTGAACGTTCGTATTGCAGTTCCACCAAACGCTGCAATAAGACGTCGCGCGACATGCGCCCGCCGGGTTCGACGAAGAAAAGCAAACCGTAGTAAGCATCCGGATCGCCGAGACCGTA
>DATNCH010000147.1:0-5019 GCA_035571655.1 Pyrinomonadaceae bacterium | reverse complement strand
TACGGTGATGCGACGTTGATGAGTAAGTTCAATGTAACGACGGAGCCGGTTCCGTTTTGCGCGGAGACGAAGAACCTGAATCTGGGTGTACTGCCTAATGGAAGGCTATCGGATGTGCAGCACCGCCTCGGACAGAAAATGGAGGTTTACAAGCTGAAACTTGCGAAGGTTGATCCGTGCGCGCAGTGAACGATGCCCTTCTCGCTTTGCAAAGCATCCTTCCAGTAAGCTATCGTGCTCTAACAAAGGGCACGGATCAAAGTGAACGTTCGCTCTAACTTGTTCAACTCCGCACGGCGCCGGAGAATTCACTCGGCGCTCGCGTATCTGTTGCTTCTGACGATCTGTTATGGCGCGATCGTGGAGGCAGCACATAGCCACGGCTTTTCTTTATCGCGCCCTTCACAGCTTTCAGCCGTCTCCAATGGCGGTGATTCAGACTCTTCGTACCAGGGTCATTCCAGCAATAGCGATTGCTCGCTCTGTCAATTTCAGCGGCAACTCTTCGGCGGTCATGTCGAAGTAATTCTCGTTGCACATACACCGCAGCAAATCGCGTTTCGGTCCGAAGAAACACCTTCCTATCTTTCAACTTCAGCCTTACCTACATCGGGTCGCGCACCACCTCTCGTCTGAGCCGAATTCAATGAACCGCAGATCATCAGCTTGACTGGTCTGACGTAATACCGATTTCAAAAGACTCAGATTCGGGTGAGCCTGCCTTGCCAGCCATCGGTCTAACTACGCTGGTCGGGCGTCTCATCGCGAGATTGAAAACCTAAATGAGAGGTGTGGGAATGTATCGGTGCGCAAAATTTATTGGTAAGCACTATGGTTCGACCTTCCTGTCTCTAACGACTCTATTTGCAGTAACCATTTCCAGTATCCAGGCACAGGAGAAGTCCGCTCTGTTTCTGGGCCAAAACGCTCAACCACAAACGCCCGCAAAACGATCAGTCACGCTGGCGGACGCCGTCGAGATCTTCATGCGACAAAATCTCGAACTGCTGGCGGCTCGGTACGATATCGAAACGGCGGACGCAGAGAAACTGACAGCGCGACTACGTCCGAATCCGCAACTCAGCGTGGGCCTGTCGGACCTCCCGGTAAATCTCAGCGGACCATTTCTCAAAGAACAAACTTACGACTACGGCATCTCGCGTACGATCGAGCTCGGCGGAAAGCGCAGCAAGAGAATCGAAACCGCTGACGCAAACTCTGAATTAGCGCGGGGACAGTTCCAAATGGTCGTCTGGCAGTTGTCCAACGATCTGAAACGCAAGTTCTACACGGTGGTCCTCAACCAGTCGTTGCTCAGTCTGGCGCGCGAAAATGAAACGACTTTCGCTGAGATCGTTAAGCACACTACTGAGCTCATGAACGCCGGCGAGATTTCGGGACTGGATCTCAGCCGCGTCGAAGTTGAGAAACTCAAGTTCGATACTGATGTCGCCAACGCGGAGCGAGATTATGAAGTCGCCTTACGCGACCTCCGATTCGCGCTGGGTGGTGATTATCGAGCAATGAACATAGACGTCGCAGGATCGATTGACTTTGAACCGCATCAATTCTCACGCGACGAACTGCTCGCTTTAGCGTTCGCAGCGCGACCCGACCTAAAAGCAGCAAAGCTAAGCGAACGTGCCGCCGATGCGAATATTCGCTTGCAGGACGCTCAGCGCATTCCCGATCTCACGCTGGGCGGCGGCGTCGAGCAGGTTCCGACCGGCACCAGCAGCTACACCTTTGGCGTTGGCATTGAGCTGCCCGTATCAAATCGCAACCAGGGCGAGCGAGCCAAAGCTCTTATCGAGAAGAGGAAGGCCCAAAACCAGCAGCAGCTCCTTACGAATCAAGTGATGAGTGACGTTGACAAGGCGCTGGTTGCGTTCGAGATGCAGAAACGCCGTGTCGATCTTTATCGAACGGGCGTGATTGCCAAAGTCAACGACATTCAAAACATGACGCAGATCGCTTTGAAGGCCGGTGAAAGCTCGACGCTTGATTTGCTGGATGCGATTCGCACACGCCGCGACACGCTCGCCGGGTTTTACCAGACGCTTTTTGATTACCAGATGTCGTTGCTTGATCTCGAACTCGCTACAGCAACGCCGCTGCCCAAGTAATGCAAATCGCGAAAGGAGCAACATGATTCATCCGAAAAGCCTGCAAACAATATTTCTGCTAACGCTTCTCAGCGCGATGGTCCAGGTGGGGTGCAAGCAAACGCCGCCGGCGACTTCGTCTCCAGCCAGTAGTTCGCCAACACCAGCACAGAGCAGCACCATCGAGACTGAGATCGTCGCGCCGCAATCGATTGCAGGTGTAATTCCTGCGACCGGAAAAATTCTCGTTCCGGAAAACGGAGTGGCAGTGATTGGTCCAGTCAATGCGGGAAGAATCGTGCGCCTCTACGCCGGCCAGGGGACCAGAGTGAGAAAGGGGCAGAGGCTTGCTGAGCTGGAGTCAGCGGATATCGATCAAGCCGAGGCCGACTATCTCAAAGCTCTCGCCGACTATGAGAATGCGGTTCGATCGTCGGCTGCCGAAATCAAGCTGGCTCAGCAAAGTTACGATCGCAATAAGCTGCTCTTCGAACAAAAAGTCACTGCTGGTAAGAATCTCCAGGCTGCCGAACACGATCTTGAAGTCGCTAAAGCTGCGGGCGAGAACTCAGTGAATGGTACGAAGGCCGCACTCACCGCTGCGCGCCGGCATCTGCTGATACTCGGTCTCGACGACGCGACAATCGATGCGCTGGCGAAGAAAACCAATCTGGCTGCAACTTTTTCACTCAACTCTCCGATCGATGGAATCGTTATTGAGCGGAATGCCACTGTCGGCGCCAGCGTTGGCACTGATGCCAATCTTTTCAAGATCATCGATCTGTCGCGCGTTTGGATCGATGCGGACGTTTTTGAAAAAGACCTGCCGCGAGTGAGACCCGGACAAGAGGTGAAGCTCAAGGTCACCGCGTTTCCCGAATCAACGTTCTCCGGAAAAGTGATTTTGATTAACAGCGTCGTCGATCCCGAAACGCGCACCGTAAAAGTTCGGACCGAGGTCGCTAATCCGGACGGCAGGCTCAAACCAGACATGTTTGCGAACGTTCAGATAGTTACCGATGTGAATCGAGCGGCTATTTCGATTCCGCAATCAGCAGTTCTCAACGACGAGGGAAAGACAGTTGTTTTCGTTGCCGAAGGCGATGGTTACAAGAAGCGTCAGGTGCAAGCTGGAATTCAAAACAACGGCCGCGTGGAAGTCGTCGATGGTCTCACTGCCGGCGATAAGGTCGTCGTAAAGGGAAACTATTTGCTGCTGGAACAAAGCAAGGCGGGACAATGAAAACTGTCTTAGCCACAAAAAGGCACATAAGCCACATAAAAGAAGAACCTGATTTCTTGATTTCTTTTTTTGTGTGCCTTATGCGCCTTTTTGTGGCTAAAAAACTTTGAGGCACCACGATGACTGATAACTTCATCGCTTTCTTCTATCGCGAACGATTGCTCGTGGCCGTCGTCTCGATGCTGATCGTCGCCGGCGGGATTCTCGCTTTGCGCAGATTGAACGTCGATGCGTTTCCCGACGTCACGCCGGTGCAGGTTGAAATCGATACCGAAGCCGAAGGTCTCGCGCCTGAGGAAGTCGAGCGGCAGATCACGTTTCCAATCGAAAACGAGATGAACGGCATCGCCGGTGTGACGCGCGTTCAATCAGAATCCAAGTTTGGCTTATCCGTCGTCACCGTCTATTTCACTGACGACACCGACATCTACTTCGCACGCCAACAAGTTTTCGAACGCCTGTCAGCCGCGAAAGACAGTATCCCCGCCGGATTCGAGCCGCAGATGGGACCAATCACCACCGGCACCGGTCAGATCTATCTTTATCAAATCGTCGGCCACGGACAGACCAACCAGGAACTGCGCACGATTCAGGACTGGATCGTAAAGCTGCAACTGCGCACTGTGCCGGGCGTCGCCGACGTGCTCAGCTTTGGCGGCGACGTCAAGCAGTATCAGGTCATCGTCGATCAGCAGGCGCTGGTTAGTTACAACATCACGCTCAAGTCTCTCTTTGAAGCCATCCAGAACAATAATCAAAACACGGGCGCCAACTTCATCGAACATGGTGACGAACAATACGTCGTTCGCGGTCTCGGTCTGGTGAAAGACGCCACGGATATCGGAAACATCGTGCTCGACTCCCGCAACGGCACGCCGATTCGAGTCAGCGACGTTGCTCGAGTGGAGATCGGCAACGAGATCCGCCAGGGTGCGGTCACTAAGGATGGCCAGGGAGAAGTCGTTACCGGAATCGTTCTCAAACGCATCAACGAAAATACCAAGCAGGTGATCGAACGAATTAAGGACAAGGTCGCGGAGATCAACAAGGCACTCCCGCCAGGCGTGAGCATAGTTGACTACTACGATCAAGCCGAGCTCGTAGATAACAGCATCCATACCGTTGTTGAATCGCTCATCGAAGGCGAAGCACTGGTGCTGATCATTCTGGTGTTGCTGATGGGCAACTTCCGCAGCTCGTTTATTACCGCTGCCGCAATTCCCTTTTGCATGCTCGTTGCTTTCATCCTGATGTGGTACGAGGGATTGTCAGCAAACCTCATGTCGCTGGGCGGCCTCGCAATCAGCATTGGGATGATGGTCGATGCAACGGTCGTCATGGTTGAGAATATCTACCGCCACCTTGAGGAACATCGTGAACACTCCACGCGCGAAGCTATCCTGGTTGCAGCGCAGGAAATTGGCCGGCCGATGTTCTTCGCGATTTTAATAATCATCGCCGTGTTTCTGCCGGTGTTCACGCTGCAGGGTATCGAAGGCAAGTTATTCAAACCCCTCGCCTACGCCGTCACGTTCTCGATGTTCGGTTCGATGTTGATGGCGCTGTGCATTGCGCCGATGCTGTGCGCGCTGTGGCTGCGGCTGAAGAAAGGAGAAGTTCGCCCCAATCCGATCATTCGGTTCTTTAAGGGCATTTACGTTCCGGTGCTCA
>DATNCH010000146.1:0-44407 GCA_035571655.1 Pyrinomonadaceae bacterium | reverse complement strand
TAAACTTGCTTGCCACCTTGAGTCTTTTTGGAGTAAAAAGGCTCAGCCAGTGCTGGTCTCTCTGTCATTGTTGCTATCTCAGCGCGCGTGACAGCGGCCGCAAGTACACTCCCATGCGCCGTCAGCATATCGGAGACGGTTCTCCGAATCTCGTCCACTGGTAAACGAACGTAAGCAAAAGAACTTTGGTGACCGCGCGAATTCCAGAGCCGCGAAAAACTAGAAGGAGAACGACGATGTTTCTATCGTTAAAGTCCCGACTGTTCGGATCATTTCAAATCCCCTGTTTGATAACGATCTTACTTCTCTGTGCAAACGTGGCTTTCGGTCAGGCACAGTCAAACGCCGCCGATTTACAAGGCACCGTGCAAGACGCGTCGGGCGCGGTCGTGCCCAACGCCACCGTGACTGCGCGCAACTCCGGCACGAACCTCTCGCGCACCACAACCAGTAACGACGAAGGTTTCTATCGCATCATCAACTTGCCTCCGGGCGACTACGAGGTAACGGTTGAGGCCGCCAGTTTTAAAAAGACGGTGCTGCCGAAGGTTACTATAACCGTGGGCCAACGAGCTGAAGTGAACGTTACTCTCGAACTTGGGCAACTCAGTGAGATAGTGACCGTGTCAGACGCGACGGCCGAGATAGTTGAAACGTCGAAAACTGCCGTCGCCACTACGATCGATCAGCAGCGCATCAACAGTCTTCCGATCAACGAACGAAACTACATCAATTTCGCGCTGACGACCTCGACTGTCGGACGTGACAATGGCCGCCCCATTGGACCAGCGCCAACGACGGGTTTGAACTTCGGCGGCCAGCGCGGTCGCTCGAATCTGGTCCAGGTCGATGGCGCTGACAACACTGACAACTCCGTCAACGCATCGCGTTCGACAGTCAGTCAGGAAGCGGTGCAGGAGTTTCAGGTCGTCACGAATTCATTCGCGCCGGAGTTTGGCCGGTCCGCCGGCGGCGTAGTGAACGTCGTTACCAAGTCAGGTACCAACGAGCTGAATGGCAATGTATTCGGGTTCTTACGTCACCGCAGTTTTCAGGCGCGCAACGCTTTTGCGCCGATTGAGGATCCGCCATTCACGCGTGCGCAGTATGGATTCACGTTGGGTGGACCATTCAACAAAGAGCACACGTTCTTCTTCTTCGCGTTCGAGCAAAGAAGGCGACAGGAATCCGGCTTCTTCACGAGTAACGTTGCGCCCGGCCTGACGGCCTCCGCGACGATTCCTGTGATCCCCTTCCTGAATCCGGTTGCGCGTACGTTCAGCAATCTCACTCCCGCTCAGGCGGCGTTTATTAATGGGGCGGTTGCACAGGGAACGTCTGCCTCCGTTTGCGGCGCGCGTGCGTATGCCTTCTTCGCATCCAGTGGTGCAAATACGGCGTTGACGGGCAGCAACCCGCTGACTTCGCCGAATGATGGCAGCCTGTGTCCGGCGATTAGTCCGATACTCCCGGGCGCGATTGGACCACGCTTCATCCTTTCCGGCGCGCCGGTGCCGAGCGGTACCACGAACGCGGCGGGTCAGTTCATCGCTTTCAGACCACTGAATAGTCTGCAAAGGGTATTTCCAATCACGGACGCTACGACGTTCAATTCGTTCCGGTTGGACCACCTGATCACTCCGAGCCATCAATTCAGTTTCAGATTTGGCTACAACCCGAGTGAGATCACCGGTATCCAGGTCGAGTCGCAAAACCAGTCGCTCGGCCAAAACGATTTCTCACGCACAGGCGTACAAAAACTGCGCGATTTTTCAGCCGTCACGACCCTGACGTCAACGCTTTCGACTAAAACCGTCAACGAGGCGCGTTTCAACTTCGGCGAGCGTCGTGCGACGTTCAAATCGCAAAACCCCGACGCAGTTGCATTCAACATTTCCGGGACGGCGTTTATCGGTCGCGAGCTCTTCTCACCCGTCGTGCGTACCGAAACCCGATTTGAGTTCACTGACAACTTAAATTGGATTGCAGGAAATCATAACTTCAAGTTTGGCGGTGACGTCGCGTTCGTCAACATTCCGGAAGCGATTTTCGAATTGAATTTCGCCGGTCTCTTCAACTTCGGCGGACTCTCTGCATCGACACTTAACCCAGCCTTTGCGGGCGCTCCGGACTTCACGGCGGTCCAACAATATGGCCTGGGCTTTCCAGCTAACTTTATTCAGGGCTTCGGAAATCCGGTCAGCGGCTTTGGTAACAAGCCGATGGCGTTCTTTGCGCAGGACTCCTGGAAGGCACGTCCGAACCTGACTCTCAACTACGGTGTTCGTTACGACATTGAACTAACGGAACAAGTTGCGACACTTCCGCTACACGATCCATTATCGGGAATTAATCTGACTGCCGAGCAGGTTTTGGCAGCGCAGGACGCGATGGGCGTGCAGCAGGGTTTCCCGCGGGATAAAAACAATTGGGCGCCGCGCCTGGCTATTGCCTGGGATCCGTGGAGTGACGGAAAGACGTCGGTTCGAGCTGCGTTCGGCATTTTCTACGACCACCCGCTGCTGGCAATCGGGTTCAACTCCGACATTGCCGACGCGGTGCAACAACAACAGGGAATTCTGACGCCGGGCAGCCCGCTGCAAACAGCTCTCCTGAATGCCGTGCAGGTATTCCAGGGCACAGTTTGCCCGCCAGGTGGACCAGTGACACCGGTTTGTCCGGCGGGTGTCGTTACTCCCGGCGTTGCTGTGGGAGCGCAGTACCAGTTCGGTCGACAAAGATTCAACGATCAAACCTTCCCAGGTTTTGGACCAGTGTTGCCGTTCACTCTGCACGTGCAGAAGAACTTTGAATACGCCTACGCGAATCAGGGCAACTTCACGATCGAGCGTGAACTGACAAAGGACATGACGATTTCCGGCAGCTACATCTATGTCGGCGCTCGCCATCTCCCACACCCGCTCGACATCAACGCTCCGCGAACTGACTTGCAGATTCAAAACTTTGTGCGTTGGGCCGGACGCAATCCGTTGAGCACAACTGAAGCGATCGCGTTCTCGATACCAGTTCAAAACACGGCAGCGATTCCTGTGTTTCCGTGTCCGGGCGGCGTACCGCTTCAGTGCTTCACGCAAACTACGCCGGCTGGCGTTCCGGTTCCGTTCGGTACCAATGGCCAAACATTTGCGATAATCGTTCCGGGTATGATCGCGGCTCCGTTGAGTAATCTCGGAAGCAGGATCGTTAATGCGGCGATCGCGAATTTCTTCCGTCCGAATGCGCCAAACTATTTCCTGGCCCAGGCGCTCTCCGGCGGCCTTGTCAGCCCGCCCGTGCTGAACGGCGCTTTGGCGGGTTCGTTGCGAACGCCCGGAACGGTTTCACCATTCGGATCGATCAACGCGCAAACTTCCGACGGCAATTCCACCTACAACGCGCTGAATATCGACGTGAAGAAACGGTTCTCGAACCACTATCAGTTCCTCGCGTCTTACACGTGGTCACACTCGATCGACGATTCGTCTGACCTGCAAACGCTTTTGTTGCCACAGGACAATCGAAACTTCGCCGCCGAGCGTGCAGACGCACTCTTCGACCAGCGTCACCGGTTTGTTTTCAGCGGCGTGATCGCATCGCCGAGCAGTTGGAACACGGGTGGTGGGTTCAACCGGTTCTTATCGAACTTCACCGTCGCGCCGATCTTTGAAATCTCGGCGGGTCGTCCGTTCAACATCCTGAGCAACCAGGACACGAACAACGATCAATCGAACCAAACAGACCGTCCATCAGTGCTCGACGATGGTACGCTTTGCGTGCCCGGCACACCGGCGACCGCCAGCACCCCTGCGTGTGCGCCGCTGATCTCGAATGGTCAGTTTACGAGTGGAAGCCTCGCTCGCAATATGGGAATCACGCATGGCTACATGTCGCTCGACTTGCGTCTCGCGAAGATGGTTCCCATTGGCGAACACTTCCGGCTGGAGTTGATTGCGGAAGGATTCAACCTTTTCAATCGCTTTAACGAAGCCGCCGCGTCGCCGTTCATCGACGACGTCCGCGCCTTCAACCAGCGCGCCGACAACGGTCGCTATTACAGCCGTCCCACGGCCGCCTTCGACTCACGGCAGTTCCAGTTCGGTTTGAAGTTGAACTTCTAAACGTAACGGCAGAGTATTAGCCACAAAAAGGCACAAAAGTCGCAAAATGAACTTTAAATTGGGAGTTTTATATTTTGTGACTTTTGTGCCTTTTTGTGGCTAATACTCTGCGGTGATTTCTCGCTCTTAGGCGAACTAAACCCGTCCGTCCCGCATCGGAAGGTTTGTTCAACCAACCCTCTCCCGCATACAATCATGCGCATTATGTGTAGAGTTAAGCTTGTTCAACGTTTTTTCATCATCGGGGCGATTTTTTTGCTCGCCGCTGCCGCTATCCAGGCCCAGTCAACGCGGCCCAGGCGCACCGGCAAGACTACGCAAAAACCCACGACGAGCAGCCCTGCTTCCGACCCGCTTCTTCGACCCGAACCAGCGCCGTCTCCGACCGCCCGGCGGACCACCCCCAACGATTCGTTGATTGACGTGCGGCCCGTCCAGCCCGTCGTGAACACGGTAGCTCCCGCAGACACAAAGCACGCATATCTTCTCCTCGAGCAGAAACAGTTTGCCGCGGCAGCAAAGGAAGCCAAGGAGCTGGCGGAGACGCATCCCAACGATCCGGAAGCCTGGAAAATTGCGGGATTCGCTGAGTTGAACCTGAAGCAGTATGCGGAAGCCGCGAAGGATCTCGAGAAAGCTGTCGAGCTTCAGCGTCGTACGAAGCAGGACGACCCAAACACGGAGAGCGCGCTCGGTCAGGCATACGTGCTTGGCGAAAAATATCAGGAAGCGCTGCCGCTTCTCGTAGCCGCGACGGAGCGCGATGCGAGTAAGCCAGACGCGATGCTCATCTACTATCGAGGGATTTCAGAGTACAAGACAAACAAGATTGCGGACGCCGAAAAGAGCTTCAACGCCGTCCTCAAACTCAATCCCAAGGATTCATTGTCGCTCTTCTATCTTGCGCAGATCTCGGTCGCGAAAAAGGATCTTGACGGCGCAATCGCAACGTTGAATCGAGCGACGGTAAACGACGCGCGAATGACAGGCGCGTGGACGCTTTTGACTTCGTTATATTTGCAACGTGCTGCAGCGAATATAACTACTGATCCGGCGAAATCTGAAGCAGATTATCTGAGCGCGGTTCGTGCCGGAGAAGGGTTGATAAAACTCAGAACTGACGCCGAAGCGATCACGCTCTTCGGTCAGGCTCTGATCGGATCGAAACAATATGCGCGCGCTGCGGGTGTGCTCGAACGAGCAACTACTGCACCGGATGCACCCAGTGTGACGTTCTATCTTTTAGGTGTTGCACAGTCACGCGCGACGAATTTCCCGAAAGCAATCGCGGCGCTCGAAACTGCGGCAAAGAAAGCACCTGACGACCCGAATGTTTATCGGGAGCTCGGCTATGCTTTCGAAGTGACAAAGCAGTATGCCAAAGCGCTGGCGGCATATCAGAAAGGCGCGGCGCTCGCTCCCGCGGATCCTGATTTCAAAGAATCGATTGAACGCGTGAAGCCGTTTGCGAAATGAGTGGCTTGGCCGCTACAGCGAAGGCCTTTGCAACTTATTCTTACCTCGTGCCGGTGTGGGCGAATCAAAATGTGACTAAGGAGAGTTTATGAAAACGATTTCCGCTTTGATCTTGCTTGGAGTTTTGGCAACGGGAGCGTTTGCTCAACGTCCTCGTTCGATGGATCCGGCTCCAGCACAAACTCCGGCGCCAGCGCCCGCACCGAAGACCGTTAAAGCCAAATACGAAGGCGGCGTGTTTGGGTACACCAAGACGATGGAAGGCAGCTTGACCTTTGACGACGGCAACAACCGGTTACTGTTCAAAGACAAGAAGCCACCGAAAGAGCTTCATATACCTTACGACGCGATCACTTCAGCTTTCGCCGATACGCAAAAGCGGCAGCCGGCAGCAGCGACGGTGGCGAGTCAGGTTCCACTCATCTACTCACTACCGGCTCATTTCATCAAAACCAAGGTTCGCTATCTCACGATTCAGTTCCAGGATCCTTATTCGAAGGTCAGCGGCATCACGAGCTTCAAGCTCGAGAACAAACAGATGCTGGAGTCGGTGCTTAAAGCACTCGCCGAGAAAACGGGCATGACGCTGCGTGGCGACGTCTACGTCAAGAAGCGAGATGACGACTCGAGCAAAGCAGACCCGAAGTAACCCGGTTCAGTCCGGTTCACAAAAGCACAAGACGCCATTCCAGACCATGCGGTGGAAAAGCTCATCCATTTCCGCGGGCGACTCACGCATGCCTCGATCGAGCCACCAGCTCAATAGCGACAGCAACGCGCCGGCATGCGCGATCGCGATCGCGGGAAGTTGATTCGCGGGGATTGTCTTGCCGCGAGGTAGCTCTCCGAGACGTCGCTCGATGCCCCTCGCGAAATGTCCCCGAGCGAGCTCCATGTTCTCCTGATACTTACCTGACTTGACCAGCGCCTTAAAGAACGGCTGCACGTCAGACAGATGCGCGAAAAACTCTCTCACCGGAAACACTCGATCCGATTTGTCGCCGTGCTGCGAGAGCGCCATTGAGAGCGCCTCGAAAAACTCTTCCGCGTCACTCATCAGAAGATCGTCCTTGTCGCTGTAATGCGCGTAGAACGTTGAGCGGCTGACGTGCGCGCGGTCCAGAACGTCCTGGACCGTAATCGTGTCGAACGGCTTTTCCTGCATCAACGTTATCAACGCATCGCCGAGCGCATCCCTCGTGCGCTGGACGCGAGCATCCGTCTTCTTCGTCGACGGCGCAAGACGCAGGTGATCGTTATTGGACATTCGTAGCCTCTTTGTTCGATTACGAGAGTTGCAGCCATCATAACGCTGGACAGCACTCTTCGATCTGGAAAATACTCTGCGGCCCTCTGCAGAGGACGCAGAGATACGCAGAGAGCCGCAGAGAAAAGCCATGATTAATTTAAAAGCTGTCTCCAAGACCTACGAAACACCCGCGGGCAAGTTCGCTGCACTGAAGAACATCGACCTCGAGATCCGGTCGGGCGAGTTCGTCGGCGTCGTCGGAAAATCCGGCAGCGGAAAATCGACACTGCTCAACATGCTTGCCGGCATCGACCGTCCTTCGTCGGGTGCGGTGGCCGTCGCCGGCACCGAGATTCATGCGTTGCCGGAGAACAAGCTCGCGGTGTGGCGCGGCCGAAACGTAGGCTTTGTCTTTCAATTCTTTCAACTGCTGCCGACGCTCACGGCGGTCGAGAACGTTATGCTGCCGATGGATTTTTGCAAAACGTTTCCGCTGCGTGAGCGTCGGAAACGCGCGCTCGCACTGCTCGAACGCGTCGAAGTTGGAGCACACGCAGACAAGCTCCCGGCGACACTCTCGGGCGGCGAGCAACAGCGCGTCGCAATCGCCCGTGCGCTCGCAAACGATCCGCCTTTGGTGCTCGCCGACGAGCCGACCGGCAATCTCGACTCTGTTACCGCGACCTCGATCCTCGATCTGTTTCGCAGGATGGCTAACCAGGGAACGACTGTCGTTATCGCGACTCACGAGGCCGACATCGCTCGCGTGATCGATCGTCGCATCGAGATTTCGGACGGACAAATCCATCCACAGATTACGCAGATGTTTTCACGATGACGGTACCCTGGCGCAAAGCTATTCGCGACTTTTGGCACGAACGCGCACGGACCGTGCTCGTCGTACTTGCCATCGCACTCGGCATCTCCGCGTTTGCGGCGGTCATGTCGTCCTACGCAATCCTCACACGCGAACTCGATCTCGGTTATCTCGCCACCAACCCCGCATCCGCCGTGTTGCGACTCGATTCAATCGACGACGAAACCGTCAAAGCGATCTTGCAGAATCCTGAAGTCAGCGACGCTGAACCACGCAGAACGATCAGGGGCCAGATCAAGGCCGGACCAGTGCAATGGCGCAACCTGATGCTCTTTGTAGTTCAGGATTACGGAAACATCCGCGTCAGCACGCTTGTTCCCGAGCGAGGCGCGTGGCCGCCAGCGAACGGCGAGATCCTGATCGAGCGCGATGCTTTTCAAGTCGCGAAAGCAAACATCGGCGACGCGGTGACTGTCAAAACCGTGAACGGCGTCGAGCAGCCACTCGTGATTAGCGGCAGCGTCCACGACGTGGGCCAGGCGCAGGCGCGGATGGAGAATATCGTTTACGGCTACATCAATCTCGCGACGCTGGTCCAACTCGGCGAGCAACCGAAGTTGGACCAACTGAACATTCTCGTCGCGCAAAACAAGTTTGACGAGAACCACATCAGGCGCGTCGTCGCAGACGTCGAGCAGTTGATCAAAAGCCGTGGCCACGAAGTGTGGCGCATCGACGTACCCGCGCCCGGTAAGCATCCGCACTCCGATTTAACCGGCATCCTGCTGCTCGCGATGTCGAGTTTCGGATTGTTTGTGCTGGTGTTGAGCGGGATTCTCGTGATCAACCTGCTCACGGCGATGATGGCGTCGCAAGTACGACAGATCGGCGTGATGAAGGCGATTGGAGCAACGCGCTGGCAGATCGCACGGATCTATTTCGGCCAGGCGCTGTTTCTGGGAATCGCTGCGGTGATTGTTTCGGTGCCGCTGGGAATACTGGGCAGCCGCGCGTTGTGTCGCTACATGGCGATGTTTCTCAACTTCGACATCAACAGCTTCGCGGTGCCGTTTTGGGTTTACGTGCTCGTGGCCGTGGTCGGTCTTGCCGCGCCGCTGATCGCCGCGGCTTATCCCGTGTGGAGTGGGACGGCCGCGCCCGTGCGAGTTGCGCTTTCAGATTTTGGTTTGTCGCAGACGACTTTCGGCGCGAGTGCGTTCGACCGCGCTCTGACGCGAATCGGCGGAACGCTGAGCTTAGTCGCGATTGCCATTCGCAACAGTTTTCGAAGACGCACGCGGCTTGCGCTAACGCTTTTGACGCTCGCGGCCGGTGGTCTATTTTTCATCTCGGCATTGAACGTGCGCGCGTCGCTGGTCAACACGCTCGATCGCATGTTTGCCGCAAGAAAGTTTGATCTCACGATAGGCTTGGCGAATCCGTACGAGCTCGAAAAGATCCAGACGGCGATCGGCAATACGCGCGGTATCAGGCGTGCTGAGGGTTGGTTCCAAACTGAAGCTTCCGTTGCGAATTCGAACCCTTTCAGCGTTGTCGCACTGCCCGCTGATACCCAACTTTTAGATCTCGATATCATTGAAGGAAGAAGCCTCGCGCCGGGAGATACTGACGCCATCGTCATTAACAACGCGTTAGCTGGACGAGAAAAGATGCGCGTCGGTGAGACTGTCGTGCTGCACATGGGTGCGGCTGAAACAACGTGGCGCGTCGTTGGTCTTTCGAGAGAAGCGTTCTCTCCTGCGGTCGCATACATCCCGCTGGGTTTTATTCAACAGCAACATCCGGGCATGGTAAACAACCTGCGGCTGTCGCTCGACGACTCCGATCCCGATTCGATCGACGCTGTGAAGGCCAGCCTGGACCGCAACCTCGAGCAGGCAGGCGTGCGCGCGCGTGGCAGCGCCACGAAAGCTGAGAGTCGCTTCGGGTTCGATCAGCACATGTTGATGATTTACGTGTTTCTGATCGTGATGTCGACGATCATCGGGGGCGTTGGCGGACTGGGATTGATGACGACGATGAGTCTCAACGTTCTCGAGCGACGACGCGAGATGGGCGTGATGCGAGCGCTTGGCGCGACACCGAGAACTGTCTGGTTGATGGTGGTTGCTGAAGGGATCGTGATCGGTGTTTTGAGTTGGACTGTCGCTGCGGTGTTGGCTTGGCCCATTAGCAAAGGGCTCGGCGATTTTATAACGAAGGTGATGTTTCGAAGCGGGCTCGATTTCACGTTTGAGCCGCTGGGGCTTTTGATCTGGATGGTTGTTTCGATCAGCTTGAGCGCGGTGGCAAGTTTCCTTCCGGCGTGGAAAGCCTCGAGAGTCACCGTCCGCGAGGCACTCGCGTACGAATGAAGCCTAGCCACAAAAAGGCACAAAAAGCACAAAATATAAAACCTGAATCAAAACTCATTTTGTGCCTTTTGTGCCTTTTTGTGGCTAGAACTTATCCCGTGCGGTTCAGGATGTAGTCGGCGATGCGACGCAGGACGTCGGTCGGACGATCGATGCGATCCAACGCTTCGCAGGCCGTACGATGAGCGTTGATTGCCGCGGCGCGTGTCTCCTCCATCCCATACAATCCCGGATATGTCGCTTTATTCGATTGCGCATCCTTGCCTGGCGTCTTCCCGAGATCTTCCGCCGTTGCCGTGACGTCGAGCAAATCGTCCGTGATCTGAAACAACAACCCGAGATGCGCGGCATAACTCGTAACCGCTGCCAGCTCATCCTCACTCGCCTTACCGATAATCGCACCGCAACGCGCGGCAGCGACAATCAACGCGCCGGTTTTGAAACGATGAATCTCTTCCAACTGCGCGCGGGTCACCTGACGCGTTTCAGCTTCCATGTCGAGTGCTTGTCCTGCAACCATGCCCTCGGGCGTTGCCGCCGCACGCGCGAGTTCCGAGATGAGCGCGATCCGCGTCTCAGCGTTCAACAGGTCGTCTTCAGCAATGGTCCGAAACGCGAGAGTTTGTAGAGCGTCGCCCGCGAGGATTGCGGTCGCTTCGTCGAATCGCACGTGACACGTCGGTCTACCTCGACGCAGATCGTCATCGTCCATCGACGGCAGATCGTCGTGGATCAGTGAATACGTGTGGACCATCTCAAACGCGCACGCGGTCCTGATCAACTCATCGTTCGAGGCGCTGAACGCCTGGCCTGTTGCCAACAACAACGCGGGCCGAAAACGCTTGCCTCCTGCAAACACACTCCAGCGTATTGCGTTGTGAATCTTCTCGGGCGCCGTTGCCGCCGACGGCAGGAGGTTGTTGAGTTCGACTTCCACCAGCGCGCGACTCCGCGCCAACAGGCTCTCCAACTCAGAAGCCATTTTCGTCTTTACTGGTTCCATTCTCGATCGTTTCGGCGGGAGGTTCTTTGAAAGGCGCGGCCACTGGCCTGCCCTGATTGTCGCGCAACAAAATCTCTATTCGTCGTTCCGCCTGGCTCAAGCGTTCCTGGCACTCGCGCGAGAGTCGAATGCCGTGTTCAAACAACTCGAGACTCTTCTCGAGCGGCAAGTCGCCGTCTTCCAACTGCCGAACGATCTGTTCGAGCGCTTCCAAAGACGCTTCGAACGTGCGGCCCTGTTCCTGACCATTTTTCATTTAACCCGTGAGTCTCCTTTTCTAGCGTCGACGCTTACCTCGCGCAGACTTCTTCAGCAAAGGACTGTTCGCGTCGATAGTTCCAATCGGCGGCAAATCTTTCATCACGCTGTCGACGACGCGTTGAACCACGACGTCGTCTTTGAAATCAATCACCTTCCAACGGTCAGCATCACGCCGCATTGTCAGTTCGATCATGCGATCGTTCAATGCCGCTGTTGCCTTTGCTGTGTCTCCGTCCTTCGTAACTTTCACCAGCGACGGTACAGTAACGACCAGAAAAATGAACGGCCGCGGCTCTGACTTGGAAGCGAACTCTTTGATCTCCTTCACCACTTCGTCTTGGATCGTCTGCTTCAACCCCGGCAACAGATTCGGCATGACGGTGTCGATCCGCTGTTGAATCGAACTCGTGAGCGCGAACCCATAACGACCGGCAGCCTTTTGGCTGACGCTGGCGAGCATATTTTTCGCGATCTCATCGTCGTCGATTCGCTTTTGAAACTCGGCCAGGTCGTTGCGCTGCGCGGCGTCGATCATCAGTGTCAGCGTGTAAGCCGGAGTTGATTGGTAATAGCGCCACCCGAAGAAACCGCCGACGATCGCCGCAAGAATGACAACTAGAACCACCCCCATGAAAAGCGCGAGGATCCTGCGCCATCGCCCGCGCTTACCTACTCGAGCGCGCGCTGCCGGCCCACCTTGAGGCGCATCGAGATCGATTACTATCCGTTTGCGCATTGCGTTATTCCGTGACGCCCACGACTCGTGTGTTCAGTCTTCCCTTCGCCAGTCGCACGCTAACATCATCGCCTTCTTTCACGGATGCCGCATCGCGCAAGGGTTTGCCTGCGGCATCCTGCGCTATCGCGTAGCCCCGTTGCAACACGGCAAGCGGCGAGAGCGCGTCGAGCGAAGCAGCCGCGAGACCCAACCTTTCGCGTCCCTCCTGAAGCTTGATCTCGATCGCTCCTTCACACGACGCTGAAGCCCCGTCGAGCCGCGCACGCGCGTCCGTCAATCGCGATTTGACTTCGTCGAAAGCGTGCGACAGTGCCTGTTCCTGAACCCGCGATCGCAGGTTCACGATCTGAAACTTCGTTTGCCGGACGAGTTGACGACCGAGATGATCGAGCGCCGAACAGATCTGATCTTCACGTGCTGCGACGATCTCCGCGGCGGCTGATGGAGTCGCGGCACGGAAGTCGGCAGCGAAGTCTGCGATCGTGAAGTCAGTTTCATGGCCCACGGCTGAGATCACCGGAATCACAGACTTCCGAATCGCGCGCGCAACTTCCTCCTGATTGAAGGCCCACAGATCTTCAGTCGAGCCACCGCCACGCCCGACGATCAGCACGTCGACTGCGTCAGCCTGGCGACCTTCGCGCAACGCCCGTTCGTGATATTGATTTATGAACTGAATCGCACGCGCGATCTCGGGACCAGCCGAATCGCCCTGCACACGCGCCGGAGAAAATAGAACGTGAACCGTGCGCGTGCGCCGCGAGATCACGTTGAGAATGTCGCGAATCGCAGCTCCCGTCGGCGAGGTGACGATGCCGACACGTCGTGGAAAAACAGGTAACGGTCGTTTCAGCTCCTTCGCAAACAGACCTTCTTTCTGAAGACGATCGCGAAGTTGTTCGAAGGCGACGCGCAACGCACCGGCGCCAACCGGATCGAGAGCATCGATAACCATCTCGTACTCTCCGCGCGGCACATAGACCGACAGTTTTCCGCGCGCGCGAACCTTCAACCCGTTAGCAGGTCGAAAGCGAATGCGAACATTCGTCGAGCGAAAACACTTCGCACGCAGTTGGGCGTTTTCGTCTTTGAGGGTGAAGTACCAGTGACCGGATGAGTGATCTTTGAAGTTTGAGATTTCGCCTTCGACCCAAACGGACGCGAAGCGCGCCTCGAGCGACGTTCTGATCGAGTTCGTTAGCTGCGAGACAGTTAACGGCTTTCGCTCAGCTTCATCAAAAAGCGCGTTGAATAGCGGTTGGTTCATTCTCTGCGGCTCTCTGCGTATCTCTGCGTTCTCTGCGTTTATCGTACTCTTAACGCAGAGGACGCAGAGATACGCAGAGAGCCGCAGAGAAAAACGTCTACGGTGTATTCAACCCTACTACTGGACTCAGCCTCACGGAAGCGCCGTCGCGGTTGGTACGCACGCGAACACGCGGCGACGACGATACGGAATTCGAAGCGTAAGTGATCGTGTAAGCCGATCGAAGCTGGGCCACCACGTCGTTGTACGCTTTCTGCAAATCCTCGAGACGCCGAATCGGATAGTAAACCCCGCCTGAAGCAGTCGCGAGTTTGCGTCCTTCCTCTTCCGCGCGCGTGGTCAGCGTCAGATAGCGCGTGCGCAGAGGATCGATCGTGACCTCCGGTTTCGGCACGCTCGATTCCGGAATCAATCCTGAAGGCACATACAACGGATACACGAGCGCGCCTGATTCACCCAGCGCCTGGAGAATCGCCGGGAACGGCAGGAACGATTTATTGTCGTCGCCGTCAGACATCACCACGATCGCTGTGCGTTCTCCGCGAAGTCGTTTCACCGGATCAGCCAACACGTAGCCGAGTGCGTCGTACAGCGCTGTGCCGCCGCCTGCGTCGATCTCGTCCAACTTTCGCGAGAGCATTTGACGGTCAGTGCTGAAGTCCGAGATCACCTGGATATCATCGCGGAAACTGATGATTGAAATTCGATCCTGCGGACTTGCCGTGCGGAGGAAGTCGCGCGCAGCTTTGCGAATAAAATCCATCCGCTCCTCGACGCTGCCCGACACGTCCAGAAGTAACACGAGATTGAAAGGTTCATTCGCCGGCGAAACATCCGTGACGCGCCGTTCGATCCCGTTTTCCCAAACCGTGAAATCCGATTCGCGCATACCGCCGATCGCGCGTCCATTGCGATCGGTGACGCTGGCCGTGAATCGCATCAACTGAGGCGCGACTGAACTGACGATCCTTCCCGGCGGTGTGCGCTTCACGAGCGAAGGCTCTTTGTCGGGAGGCGGCAGTGTTTTCGCGTAGTCGCCAAACATCTTCGGCGACACTTTCCGAATTGCCTCGACGAGTTCGACGTCGCCGCTGCGAACAATCGCACGCGCGGCTTCAGTCAGTGGCCGCTCGCGCAGATCGGCGGGCGCCATCTCCGGGTCGATGTTCAGGAGCACAACTCCGCGTTGCGTGCGAAAGTCGAGCGCGACGAGTTCTTCTTTCTTCGCTTTCTTTTCACCGAGACGGCCGGAGAGTTTGTAAACGCCGCCGGCTTTCTCTTTGATCGGCGGCAGCTCGACGTCGCTCATGTAACGCGGCTTGCTCGCTTCCCAAACGAAGTTGAACTTCACTGCTTCGAGCGGAACGTCTGCGTGAATGGTTCCGGTATCGGTTTTGACTACAGCAGACTCGACACTGCCGACGACGTCGACAGCCCCCGCTTGTCCTTCAACTTCGACCTTCGAGCGCGTCGGAATCGTGACGACGAGATCGATGCGATTCTTCTCGCCTCGCTGACGCACGTCCACCACGAACGTGCCGCCTTTCTGTTCGACTTTCACGTCATCCGGCTCGATCGGCGAACCCGCGGATTTGGCGTCGACAGTCACCTTTTTCTGTTGTTCTTCGGACGCGACGACGCTCACGCGCCCTTCGAGGTTCTTGACGGAAAGCGAGACTTTTTCGGGGGCTTCGAGTTCCTTTTTGAAGTCCTGGGCGAGCGCTGTCGAACATAAACCGCCCAGCACCAGGACGAGGGATAAAAATCTACTTAACATTGCCGACGGATCTTGCCACAAAAAGGCACAGAAGGCACATAAGCATAAAAAGATCCACCACTCGTTTACTGATAATTCACTTTTGTGCCTTTTGTGGCTAAATTTCGCCGAACCAGCCGCGCCGCTCCATCCATTTCGTTAGCTCGAGCACGGGCGAGACGGTGAAGGCCGCCGCAACGATGATGAGCCAATCGACCCATGGCAGGCCGTAGGTGCCGAAGATTTGTTCCAGAAACGGGAGGTACACGATCAGCCCCAGCAATATGAGCTCCCAGAAGATCGCCAGGTTCAGCCATTTGTTTGCGAACGGCTGGTTTAGCACGGAAAGTCGATCCGAACGGAAGTTGTACGCTTTGAAGAACTGTATCAGCACGAGAGACACGAACGTCATCGTCATCGCCTCCGCTACGCTCCGTCCGGAGCTCAATGCCCACACGAACAGACCGAGATTCACGAGCGCCGACCACACACCACCAACCAGCATCAGCATGACGACGGGGCGCGTGAATATGCCCCTACGCGGATCTCTCGGCGGACGCCGCATGAGTCCGCGCTCCGGCGGATCGACAGCCAACGCCAGCGCCGGTAACCCGTCAGTCGCGAGATTGACGTAGAGAATTTGGACCGCCGTCAGCGGAAGTGGTAAGCCCGCGAGCGTCGCTCCAGCCATCAACCCGATCTCGCCGATGTTTGACGACAACAGGTACATCAAATATTTCTTGATGTTGCTGAAGATGCCGCGGCCTTCCTCGACAGCCGCGACGATCGATGCGAAGTTGTCGTCAGTGAGCGTCATCGCCGACGCTTCTTTCGAAACGTCTGTGCCGGTGATGCCCATCGCGATTCCGATATCGGCCTTCTTGAGAGCCGGCGCGTCGTTCACTCCGTCGCCCGTCATCGCGACGACTTGTCCGCGCTTCTGGAGAGCTGAGACGACCCGAAGCTTGTGTGCCGGCGACACGCGCGCGCACACGTCGATCGAGCCGACCTCCTGCTCGAGTTTGGAGTCGTCCATCGCCTCCAGCTCCGCGCCAACGACAACGCGACCGCCTTTCGTGATGCCGAGTTCGTCGGCGACCGCTTTTGCCGTCAGCGGATGATCGCCGGTGATCATGATGACCTTGATGCCCGCTTCCTCACATTCGCGAACCGCCGCTGCCGCCTCCGGCCGGGGTGGATCGATCAGCCCGACGAGACCCAACAGAGTCATGTCGTGTTCGGCGTTTGCGAGCGCGGCGCGGGGCTTTTGTGCGACGGCGAGAACTCGCAGCGCCTCGCCCGCCATTTGACGCGCGCGGTCGAGAACTTCTGCGCGGCGTGGTTCATCCAGCGGCTCTTCTCCAGTTTCGGTTAGTTGCCAGGCGCATGCTGGGACGATGACTTCGGGCGCCCCTTTCGCGTACGCGACGACACCGTCGGGCGTTTGGTGCAGCGTGGTCATTCGCTTCGTCTCGGCTGTGAAAGGAATCTCCGAGACGCGCGCAAACTGTGCGTCGAGCGCCGGCTTGTCGAAACCAGCTTTGGCCGCGGCGACGATGAGCGCGCCCTCAGTCGGGTCGCCCTTCACTTCCCACTTGCCCGTGCCGTCCCTTTGCTCGACGTGCGCATCGGAGGCGAGTGCGGCGGCGCGCAACAGCGATTGCAGTACAGCGGAGTTGCCGGATCCGTTAGTCGAAAAGCTTCCGCGTGGCTCATAGCCCGTGCCCGAGATCTCGATCATCTCGCTGCCGACGAACAGACGCCGCGCGGTCATCTCGTCTTTTGTTAGCGTGCCCGTTTTGTCAGAGCAGATAACCGACGTACTGCCGAGCGTCTCGACAGCCGGCAGTCGCCGGACGAGTGCGTTGCGGCGAACCATTCTCTTCACGCCGAGCGCCAGAGAGATCGTGACGACTGCGGGTAGTGCTTCAGGCACGACCGCGACCGCCAAAGCGACGCCAAAGATCAGCATCTCGATAAAAGGCTGACCGCGGAAGAGACCAAGCACGACTATGACCATGACTACCGCGAACGCAGCGCGCGCCAGAGATTTTCCGATACGATCGAGGTTCTGCTGCAACGGCGTCTTCACGGTCTCAACGTCTTCGAGCATGCGCGCGATCTTGCCGAACTCGGTCGCCATGCCAGTCGCGACAACGATTGCGCGTCCGCGGCCGTAAGTAACAGCAGTTCCGGCGAAGGCCATGTTCTTTCGGTCGGCAGTCGCGAGTTGTTCGCCGTCGAGCGGCCGCGAGTGTTTCTCAACCGCAGTAGACTCGCCCGTCAGCGCCGCTTCGACAGTTTGTAGATTGATTGCGTCGAGGAGCCGTGCGTCTGCGGGGACCTTGTCGCCTGTTGCGAGGAGGATGACGTCACCGGGAACGAGATCGCGCGCGGGAATCCGCGTCTCGTGTTGTTCGCGAATGACGGTGGCGGCAGGTGCGGCCATTTCGCGAAGTGCTTCAATGGCGCGCTCTGCGCGATATTCCTGTATGAAGCCGAGGATAACCGCGAACAGCACGATCACCGTGATGGCGATGGCTTCGACGCCGTGACCGAGAAAGGCTGAGAGCGCAGTCGCCAGCAGCAGAATGACGATGAGGACGTTTTTGAACTGCTCCAGGAGGATCGCCCACGGCGAGACGCGACCCGAAGCCCGAAGCTCGTTCGGACCGAATTGTTGCAGCCGTCGCGCGGCTTCAGAGTTCGTGAGACCGTGCGAAGAAGACTTTAGCTCCTCGAAAGTTTCGTCAGTTGTAAGTGTGTGCCAATTCGTACTGGGTACGACCATTTCAATCCTTTCGCGCGTGTCGACGGAAACTAGTGACCTTTAATCGTCGCGCTAAAAGGAAAAAAACCTTTTGCGCGCCAATAGCCGCAAAAGGTCTTGGTCGTTGAGCTGGTTGCTCTACCCGATGTGCCGGGTGCCTAAGTCAGGCACCGTGTTGACGGCCGCATCGGACCAATTAAGGAAGGTGACCTACTCCCCTTTCGAGTGTTCATTCTACAACCGCCGCCCACGGACTTCAAATTGGAGCCGTCCACAGGTTACAGATGCTGGCTTATGGGCTATGATGTGGCGACTGTGGCACAGTCAGAACTCACTAGAGATCCTCGACTCTACATTCATAATCTCGTCAGGCGAGATCCGCTTACAGGTTTGGCGGAGGACGTGCGAAAGGGATTGTCCGCGCAGCCAAAGCGCTTTCTGCCGAAGTATTTTTACGACGAACTGGGCTCGCAGCTCTTCGAAGCCATCTGCCTCTTGCCCGAGTACTATTTGACGCGCGCGGAGAACGACATTCTCCAGCGTTATTCGGACGAGATTGTAGCCGCGATTTCCGGCCAGAAAACGTTGGTCGAGATGGGCAGCGGCAGTGCGTCAAAGACGCGCCTCATTATCGAAGCACTTCTGCGACGCCAATCAGAGTTGCTTTTCATGCCAGTGGATATCTCCGCGACGGCGCTGGAAAGCAGTTCGCGAATTTTGTTGCAGTCGTATCCGCGACTCACAATCGAGGCTTATGCGGCTGACTATTTCGCCGGCCTCGCAGAGCTCGGCAAGAGACCACGCACCCGAACTCTCGCGCTGTTCCTCGGTTCAAACATCAGCAACTTCGATCCGGACGAAGCGCTGCGCTTTCTCCGCGCCATGCGAAGCGTGCTGCAAAAAGGTGACGCGCTGCTGCTCGGCGCGGATCTCAAGAAAGATCCCGCGATTCTGGACGCCGCGTACAACGACGCGCTTGGCGTGACCTCGGCATTCAACCTGAACGTGCTGGCCAGGATTAACCGCGAGCTCGGTGGAACTTTCGATCTACGAGCCTTCAAACACCGCGCTTTCTACAACCAGAGCGAAGGCCGCGTCGAGATCTACATCGAGAGTCTCGCCGATCAGCGCGTGCGCATCGAAAAGTTGGACCTCGAAATCGAATTCGCCGCCGGCGAGTTGATTCACACCGAAAACTCTTACAAGTACGACAAAGCCAACATCGCACACCTCGCCGTCGCAACCGGCTTCGAACTCTCACGCACGTGGCTCGACTCAGAAGAACGATTCAGCAGTAATCTGTTGCTCGCCAACTGATGCCACAAGAAAGCACAAACGACCCATTAGTTCAGTTTCACAACGTCACGTTCTCACTACCAACCGCTGCAAACATAATCTCGGACTTGAACCTGACGGTTGAGAAAGGCGAGACGCTGGTCCTGCTCGGCGAATCAGGCTGCGGCAAGACGACTACGCTGAAACTCGTCAATCGTTTGTTGACGCCGTCGTCGGGCGAAGTCCGTGTTGAGGACAGAGCCACAACCGCGTGGGACCCGATCGCGTTGCGCCGTCGCATCGGCTACGTAATCCAGGAAGGCGGACTCTTTCCACACTTCACCATCGCACGAAACGTTGGCCTGGTGCCCGTGCTTTCCGGGTGGGACACGGCGCGCACAAGTGAGCGCGTGCGCGAGTTGTTGAGTTTGGTCGGACTCGATCCGGAGCGCTTTGCGGAGCGTTATCCACGCGAGTTGTCAGGCGGACAGCGACAACGCGTCGGCGTGGCGCGCGCGCTCGCAGCCGATCCGCCGTTGCTCCTGCTCGACGAACCATTCGGCGCACTCGATCCGCTCACTCGCGCGAGTTTGCAACGTGAATTCGCCGATCTGACGTCGCGTCTAGGCAAGACTGCGATTCTCGTTACTCACGACGTCCGCGAAGCGCTGATTCTCGCGCGACGCATCGGGCTCATGCACAAAGGCCGGCTGGTGTTGCTCGAAACGCCCGAACGGTTTCTCGCCTCTGATAACCCGCAAGCACGCGCCTACATCGAGACTCTGAACCTCAGCGATGGAGGCGCGAAGTGAGCTTCTGGCACTTTCTCCAGCTCAACTGGTCGGATCTGTTACTGCGCGTGCAGGAGCACATCGTGCTCGTGTTCATCGCGATCCTCGCTGCGGTGATCATCGGCGTACCAACGGGAATACTCTTGACGCGGCATCGATCTCTGCGTGGACCAGTGCTGGGAATCGCGAACGTGATGCAGACGATTCCAAGCCTGGCGCTGTTTGGGTTTTTGATTCCGCTGCCGTTCATCGGCGGCATCGGCGCGCGCACAGCGTTGGTGGCGCTGGTGCTCTATTCGCTGTTGCCGATCATCCGCAACACGGTGACGGGGATACTCGGCGTCGAGCCCAGTGTTCGCGAAGCGGCTGTGGCGATGGGCATGACTGACGGCCAGGTGCTGCGACAGGTCGAATTGCCATTGGCTATGGGCGTGATCGTCACGGGCATCCGCGTCGCGACGGTGATCGCGGTGGGAGTGACAACGATTGCCGCGGCGGTCGGCGCTGGTGGCTTGGGCGTCTACATTTTTCGCGGCCTCCGCCAGTACGACAACAACCTGCTGCTTGCGGGCGCACTGTCGGCGGCGCTGCTTGCGCTCGCCGCGGATTTTCTTTTGGGACTGGTGGAGCGTCAATTCAGTTTCGAAGCAAAGCACAGAGCGGGATTGGCGAGAGTCGCACTCGCTGCGGGTGTTTTGCTGGTGCTTGTCGTCGGTATCTCGCTTTGGCGGAGCAGCGGCGGCGCCGGTTCACAAACTGCCAGCCAGACCCGTGTCGCTGTCGGTTCCAAAGACTTCACCGAATCGGCGTTGCTCGCGGAGATCGTGGCGCAGATGCTTGAAGCGCGCGGAGTCTCGGTTGAGCGGCGTCTCGAGCTAGGCGGAAATCTTCCGCACGAAGCGCTCGTCAGTGGAACGCTGGATTTGTATCCGGAATACACGGGAACGGCTTTTACCGCCATACTCCACCACGCGCCCATCAGCGATCCGCGAGCAGTTTACGAACAGGTAAAACAGGACTACGCGAGCAAATTCAACGTCGATGTCAGCGCGCCGGTCGGATTCGAAAACACGTTTGCGATTCTGGTGCGCGGCGCCGAGGCACGACGATTGAACCTGAAAACAATCTCCGACGCCGCGCGACACGCGCCGCAATGGCGCGCCGGCTTTGGTCAGGATTTCATGTCGCGCGAGGATGGTTATCCGGGATTCTCGAAGACCTACGGACTGAAGTTCAAAGAAGTCCGCGAGATGGACTTGTCGCTGACTTACATCGCGCTCTCGTCGAACCAGGTAGATCTAATCGCCGCCAACTCGACTGAAGGCCGGATCACAACGCTCGATCTATTTCAGCTTGCGGACGACCGGCACTACTTTCCGCCGTACGAAGCTGTTTACCTCGCTCGGCAGGATTCACTCGCGCGCGTGCCCGCGCTGCGCGAAGTGCTCGCGAAGTTAGCAAATGCGATTTCGACTGAAGACATGCGACGGCTGAATTTTGAGATTGACGGCAACAAACGCGATCCGAAGGAAGTCGTGAAAGAGTGGCTCGCTGCGAAGGCATTGTAAATGGGTTTGCCTCAAAAGTCAGGATTCAGGCTTGGATGAGGTCAGTACCGTAACGCGGTAGCGTCGGGTCAGTTCTCGAACATACGTACGACCCGACGCTACCGCGTTACGGTACTGACCGTATCCAACAATGACTTTTGACGTTTTGAGGCGGAGGCATTGTAAATCCACAGGCTGCACAGAGGATGCGCAGCCTGTGAATCACGATTCAATTGTCGGTGCAAAAGACCCTGGGAAGTCTGGCTCTGGCTTTTAACTCCCCGGCGGTTGGGTCTCGGGCACATCCGCCGCTCGGGCGGACTCTCCATCCGATTCGGGTGCTGATCCGCCGGGCGGCTGCGTTTCCGGTGGATCCGCTGGGTTGAGAGGATTGTTTGATTCGTTTGACATAGTCTGATCTCCTTGCAGTTTGGGAGTTGAGCCAGGTGGATCAACTTTAGTTATTGAGAGTAAACCTGAATATCAGGCCGTAAGGTGAATTGCTTGAACGCACTCGATCCCCACTGTTGTTCGAGTTTGGACCAAGCGCTCTGAGCGTTCCTAAGCTGTTCCTCTGATTTAATCTTATCACCCAGTTTTTCACTCGCTCGGGATTCTATCATCCATGCCCGCCATTCGGATTCGTATTGCGAGCCGCGAGCAAACCTCGGTTGAGCTTCCGTCGCCAACGTTAAAGCGGAGCGCGCATCGCCGACGAGTAGGGCCGCTTCCGCCTGGGCAAGTAACGCTCGGGAAAGCAGCGTGAAGTCACCGGCACTGGAAGCCATTTTTACTGCTTCCTGGCAGAGTCTCAAACCTTCTGCACGATCGCCCGATAGAACTTTGGCGAGGCCGAGAGTATAGCTGCTTTGGATAGAGACTTCAGGGTCTTTCTGGCCCGTAGCCTTCAATGCCAGGGTGCTGAGGCGTATTGCCTCGGCAAGATTTCGCTGACTCAGACGCGCCTGAGCCATCATCACCTGCACGAGCGGCTCAAACTGCTGGAACCCGTTTTTAGGATCGCCAGTGGCTGCGGAAAGGTCGTCGAACAATGATTGGGCGTCACTATAAAGGCCCAACCGCCAAAGGATATTTCCCCGATTAATCTTGCAAAACAGGATTCGCAGTTTGTTCGAAAGCGCTTCGTAGACTTTTTGAGCAGAGTCATACTGCTGCGACGCTGCTGGTAGGTTTTCCTGATCGATGAGAACGGCGGCGATCTCGGCAGCGGAGTCGGCGATCGCTCGTTGACTATTGCTCTCGTTTGCTAGTGCAAGTTTTTCATTTAACGCTTGCAGTGCAGCGCCATACTCCCCTTTTCGCCGATAGCCGCGGCCCAACTGCGTCAGGCAGTAATTAACGTTCCGTGGATAATTTCCTTGCCTGAAGAAATCGAGCGCCTGTTGAACTAACGGCAGACCATCGTCCACGCGCAGAGTTGAGATGTATAAAGCGCCCAGGTTCGAAATGGCGCTCATTTCACGCACGCGACCTTTATTCGCCCGTGCTAATTGACTTGCCTGCGTCCAATAACGTTCGGCATTTTCGTAGTCTTGCTTGGCGTAAAATGAACTTCCAAGTTCGATTAAGCCACCAGCAGCGAGGTTCTCGAGTTGCTTCTGTTGGGCAAACGCGACCGCTTGTTTCGCAAAATTTTCCGCTTCAGCCGCTTTTCCCTCCGTCGACGCGAGATGACTTAATTCAATCAAAGCAGCGATTTGCTGCGACTCGATCCCTAGGGCTCTCGCCGATTCGAGACATTGTTGAAACTGCTCTCGCGCCTGATCGTAACGGCCTGTATCTCGGAAGAGATTTCCTCGCTGGCGGAGGACCTCGTTTACACCCTCATTGTTGCTGCCCACTCGATACAACTGTTCGGCCTTGTCAAACATTTCCGAGGCATTCTTCGTGTCGTTCTTTCGAATGTAAACGATTCCCGCTCGGAGGTAGGCAGTTGCGTATTGGCCGTTATTCAACGGGATTGCTTTGAGGTAATTCTCGAGTGCTTTATCCGGGTTGCCGTCGTTCTCATAGGCATAACCCAGATCGACATAGACGTAGCCTTCCTGAGGCGACATCTCCGCAAGTGAAGAGTACGCCTTAACCGCGTCTCCGAAATTACGGCGGGCCATCGCCGTGATGGCGTCCAGATAAAGACTATCTTTCGGTGAAATCTCTAAACCACTTCGAGTAAGACTGGTGACTGCCAACAATTCATCCTTGGCTCGATCGTAATAATCGAGCTCGGTCCAGGCTTGCGCCAGGCGTGCTCGTGCCAGTGCGAAATTGCTGTCGACGGCGATGGCTTGCTCCAGAGCTTTACTTGCCTGATGGTAAGCGCCATTTCGCAGACTATCCGTTCCTCTGTCGTACCAATGGAGGGCCGCTGGAGACGGCTGATAATAGGAGCGCGGCCAGAAGTAAATGAGGCCCCAAACAATCAATCCCAGGACGATGAACGCCGGTATCACTGACGCCAGTGAGAAACGCTGGCGCTTGAGCGACATCGTGAGCGTGGCGAATGCGTTGGTCGCTCGCTGGAAACCCTCAGTCGGTTTTTTTGTCTTGCTCGCAACAGGCACGCCGTCGCCACCCAACGCAGTCGCTGCCGCCCGCAAATCCACGAGCATCTCGGCGGCCGATTGGTAGCGTTCTTCGACTTTCTTTTCGAGCGCCTTCAATGTGATGCGATCCAGCTCCGCCGGCACTTGCGAATTTATCTTTGACGGCGGCTGTGGCGTAACGTGAATGATCTGCGCGCCGATCTCGAGAACACTGCCGCCCGAGAATGCCGACTGCCCGGTCATGCACTCGTAGAGCAACGCGCCGAGAGCGAAGAGGTCGCTTCGTCCATCGATCCTTTTTCCAGTTGCTTGTTCGGGTGAAAGATAGAGAGGCGTTCCGACAATGACGTCGCTGCGAGTTTGAGTTGAGAAGATCGTTTTTGCGTCGAGATCCACACCGCTCACGGGTGGTTCACCAAAGTGCTTCACCAGGCCGAAATCGAGCACTTTCACGTAGCCTCGGTCACTAATGATCACATTCGACGGTTTTATATCGCGGTGTACGATCCCGTGATCGTGTGCCTCGCCCAGTGCTTCGGCAATCGACGACACGATTTCAACCGATCGCTTGAGCGTCAAACCTTCATCCAGCAGGTCGCTCAACGACTTGCCATTCACAAACTCCATCACGATAAACGGCTGATCATCATTCGTTTCGCCGTAATCGTGGACCATCGCGATGTTTGGATGATTCAGAGCTGAAACGGCACGAGCCTCTCGGACGAAGCGTGCTCGATAATGACGGTCGGTGGAAGTGAGAAACTTGATAGCGACGCGCCGGGCAAGGTGCAGATCCTCAGCCAGGTAGACAGCACCCATACCGCCTTCGCCGAGCTTTTCGATTATTCGATAATGGGAAACCGTCTGGCCGATCATCGGGGGCTCGAGGAACGTTGGAACGTCTCTGGGCAGCGAGTGCTACAGTGACCGCATTGTACAAGATTAATCCTGAAAAATCCTGTAAATCCTGTCAACCCTAAAGCGTAGTTTCGCGGATCTTCTTTTCCTGAGCTTCCCGAAACTCGTGCAATTTCTTTCGCAACTCGGGCCGGCTGTTTGCCAGGATCGACACCGCAAAGAGCGCCGCATTCACTGCTCCAGGCTTGCCGATCGCCAGCGTTCCGACCGGAATTCCGCCCGGCATTTGCACGGTCGCCAGCAGCGAATCCAGCCCATTGAGCGCCTCGCTGCGCATCGGAACACCCAAAACAGGCAGAGTCGTGTGTGCCGCGAGCACGCCGGCCAGATGCGCGGCGCCCCCAGCCGCCGCAATGACGACTTCGAGCCCGCGTGACTCCGCCGACGAACCAAACTCCGCCGCCAGCGACGGCGATCGATGTGCCGATATGACGCGGCATTCGTGATCGATCCCAAACTTTGCGAGCGTCTCGTCAGCGTGTCGCATCGTTTCCCAGTCAGACTGGCTACCCATAATCACCGCGACCAAAGAGGACGCGGAGACTGGGTGACGCGACGACGCGGCGCCGTTTAGGTTTGTGTTAGCGTTTGCTGTTGTCTTTTTCTTTCCTCGAGTTCCGTGTTTTCGTGGCATTCTGTTCTCTCCGTGTCTCCGTGTCTCCGTGTCTCCGTGTCTCTGTGTCTCCGTGTCTCCGTCTCTCCGTCTCTCCGTCTCTCCGTGTCTTTCACTCTCCCTGGTCCAACGAGAAACCGCGCTCGCCGTCGAATGTGTAGAGCCCCTCAGTTTTGATGAAATCGTAACCCTCATTTGCGATGCGGCTTAAGAGCGACACGACTTGCGCATGTGCAACCTTGTTGCCCTCCGACTCCGGCAGGAAGCGACATCGCCAGTGGTCGGAACAGAAAGTTTCCTTGTGACCACCGGGCCAAACCTTCACGCCACGATTGCTGATCATCGTCAGCTTGACGCCTTCTCCGTTGACCTTGCCAAGCGCTTCGCCGAGATCGTTTGCCGATCCGCTCGTCCAGTCGAGAAATACATCAACTCCGACAAGCTCTTTCCGCGGCGCCTTTTTCGCTGCACCGAGATCGGTGAGCGACTCGTCGCCTTTTTTATATTTCCTTGCTTTGAGGATCTGCGGTGTCTGGCCCAATCGCTCGATAACGGCGTCCGCAAACTCCTTCGTCCCCACTTTCCGCTTGCTCACTTTTTCATCGTAGATGTCGTAGGTGTGAATTCCATCTTCGATCGTGCGCAGCCAGCCGTTGTGAACTCGTTCCGCGTGTTCGATCAGTCCGACATGGACCAGCATCATCACCGCGCCCAACAGCAACCCGGAAGGATTCGCAAGATTCTGTCCCGCACGCCGGGGCGCCGATCCGTGAATCGCTTCAAACATCGAAACGTGCTCACCGATGTTGGCCGATCCTGCCAGACCAACAGAGCCTGCAATTTGCGCAGCGACATCCGAAAGAACATCGCCGTAAAGATTCGGCATCACTAGTACGTCAAAAGCTTCGGGTGTGTCAGCCAGCTTCGCCGCGCCGATGTCGACTATCCAATGCTCGTTTTCAATGTCGGAATACTCCGCGGCAACTTCGTCAAAGACTTTGTGAAACAGACCATCAGTCAGTTTCATGATGTTGTCTTTAGTGAAGCACGTAACCTTCTTGCGATTGTTGCGTCGCGCGTACTCGAAAGCGTAACGAACAATCTTCTCCGAGCCGGGACGCGAGATCAGCTTCAAACATTGCACGACCTGGTTCGTCTGCCGGTGTTCGATACCGGCATAAAGATCCTCTTCGTTCTCGCGCACGACGACGACGTCCATCACCGGATGTTTTGTATCGACGAACGGATGATACGAGACGCACGGCCGCACGTTCGCGTACAAGCCAAGCACTTTCCGCACGGTCACATTGAGGCTCTTGTATCCCCCACCCTGCGGCGTCGTAATCGGCGCTTTTAGAAAAACCTTGGTTCGTCGCAGCGACTCCCAGGAGCTCGGCTCGATGCCGGAAGAGTTTCCGGCGAGATAGACTTTCTCGCCGATATCGATCGTTTCAATTTCCAAAGGAGCGCCGGAGGCTTCCAGGATTCGCAGCGTCGCCGCCATGATTTCCGGCCCAATGCCGTCACCGTTGGCGACAGTGATAGGGATACTTGTGGGCATTTTCAGACCTTTCGAGTGTTGTTTTGTCTACAGATTACACGGATTATACCGAATCTGTGTAATCTGTGGACTAAACGTCAACTTTGTCCTTGACGCGTTTCCAAGCGCTCCTGCATACTTTTGCGTACCAGGTACCTGCTCTCGCGCATCAACGGTGATAGCGCCTGTCCGTGATCGTTATAGCGACGTGGTTCGGATGATAGAGAGTGAGGCAGTTGTCAATTTGTTTAGAAGCCGCTCTCGTGGTTTTAGAGCACCGGGTTCGTCGCAGCTCGCCGAAAGTATCGGAAGTCCCCCCCGAACTGGATCAGCGAATTCCAGCAAACCCGCGCTTCCCTTCTCATTAAGGATAGTTAGAATGCCTACAAAACTATACGTTGGAAATCTCTCGTTTCGTACTACGAGCGAGGAACTGCGCGAAGCTTTCGCGTCAGTAGGAACAGTGGAATCAGCTTCGGTGATTGAAGATCGCGAAACCGGACGGTCACGCGGCTTTGCTTTCGTGGAAATGGCAACTCCAGAAGAGGCAGCAGCAGCTATCGAGGCTTTTAATGGCAAAGACTTCGGCGGGCGCAATCTCACCGTCAACGAAGCGAAGCCGAGAACAGACAGGGGCGGCGGTGGCCGTGGCGGTTATGGCGGAAATCGTGGCGGCGGTGGCCGTGGTGGGTATGGTGGCGGTCGCGATCGCGATAACGATCGGTACGAACGCGAACCACGCTGGTAGATTTTGAGCCACGGATTACACGGACTAATCCGGATTTTTTCGTGTAATCCGTGGCTAATTTATTTTCTGCCTTCCGGAATGACTTTCAACGATAGCTTCTCGCTGCCGCGCACTACTTCAAACACATACTCCTGACCGGCTTTCATCTCTCCGAGTGCATACGTGTAGTCGTAGACGTTCTTGATCTCACGATCGCCGATCTTCACGACGCGATCTCCGGGTTTGATCCCTGCTTTCGCCGCCGGCGAGTCGTCACGGACGCCGTCGATCAATAATCCGGTACTGCTGTCGGCATAGTTTGGAATCGTTCCGACAAACACGCGGAACCCGCCCGCACGAGGCGTGGAACTCGACTTCACTGCGACATAGGTCGGGCGTTTCTCAGCGTCGTCCATCTTTCTGACGATCTGTGTTACCAGAGTCAGGATGCGCGCCTCATCTGTGTAATTGATCTTCTCGAACGTGTCAGACGGTTTGTGATAGTCGTTGTGAGCACCGGTAAAAAAGAAGAGCACTGGAATCTGTTTGAGATAAAACGAAGAGTGATCGCTTGGACCAAGCCCGTCTTCGTTCATCGTCAACTCGAAAGGAGCATTTGCCTGCGCGATCGCGTCGCGCCATTCTGTGGCTGTTCCAACACCACCGATCGAGAGCTTTCGATCTCTCATGCGGCCAATCATGTCCATGTTGACCATGGCGACGGTGTTGGCCAAAGGCACGAGGGGATGATTCACGTAGTAATTGGATCCGAGCAGGCCCTCTTCTTCACCTCCGAACGCGATGAAGATCAGCGTGCGTTTGAGCCGGGGTCGTTGAGCACTAAAGATGCGCGCCAATTCGAGCACGCCCGCGGTACCCGAAGCGTTGTCGTCGGCGCCGTGATGTATCGAGGTCGAGTCGGGTGCAAGACTTCCGCTTCCTTCGCCGCCGTAACCCAGGTGATCGTAGTGAGCGCCGATCACGATGGCCTCGTTCTTCAGCACCGGATCCGAACCTTCCAGCACGCCGATGACGTTGTACGCCGGAACTTCCTTGCGAACCACGTCAGTTGACAAGGAGATTTCCGAACTGCCCTGGATCTTTTCCAATCCCTGGCGCGACACTAAAACCACCGGTATGCCTGCATCACCGCCCTGATTGTCGTAGGTGAGTTTTGCGAGCCGATCGCTTTTGAAGTCGGCCTCACGCGCGACTACGATCAAAGCCGACGCGCCCGCGTTGCGTGCCGCGACGGCTTTCCAGCGCACACCTTCAACTGCGAAAAATCGACCGTGAGGATTGTCGCCGTCAGGACTGCCCTGAGTTGCTATCGCGATTTTTCCTTTCGCAATCCCTCCCGCATAGTCGTCGTGGTTTAACTCCGACGCCGTTATTCCATATCCGACCGAGACTGGCGCCGACACAACCTTTGCGTTTGTCGAGAAACCGAGTGGCAACCAGTCGACGCCGACTTGCAGCGCCTGGTTAGGACCGAACGTAAGGGCGTTTCCCTTGCCGAGTTCCACACCCGCCACGTACGGAAACGATTGAAGCGAACGTCGCAGCTTTAACCGTGAGAACTCATCGGCAATGTAACGGGAGGCGTCGTTCGCCCCCCTGGTACCGGTACGTCGCCCCTCCAGCGCATCAGACGCGAGATAACTAACGTCTTTCTGAAGCCGCTCCGCACTCGGCTCGACCGCCTTCTGTTGAGCGATTACAGCGACCGTCGTCAGCAAAACCGCAACTACAACGACAGAGAATCTTCTCATTATCAACGCCTCTTTTTGTGTCTTCGTTTGTGCCTTTTTGTGGCTCTACTCGACCCAGTCTGCGATGAACACATTCGTCTCACCCTGTGTTTTTGCGTTACGGTTTGACGCAAACACCAGCTTCTTCCCATCAGGTGAAAACATCGGAAACCCGTCAAACGTGTCGTTGAAAGTGATGCGCTCCAGACCAGTGCCATCGATATTGATCTTGTACAGATCAAAATTCCTCCCGCGCGGATCATCCATGTTTGAAGCAAAGATGATGCGTTTGCCGTCCGGGAAAAAGTACGGACCAAAGTTCGCCTTACCGTTGCTCGTCACTTGCCGCTTGTTTGATCCGTCAGCATTCATCACCCAGATCTCGAGCGTTGTCGGCCGAATCAGATTCTGTTTCAGCAGGCTCGTGTAATCAGCTTTGTCTGTATCCGTCTTCGGATGATTAGCGCGATACACGATCTGCTTGCCGTCATACGACCAGAATGGACCACCATCGTATCCGAGCTCGTTCGTCAAACGACGCACGTTCTTGCCGTCGGCGTCCATCGTGTAAATGTCGAGATCGCCGTCGCGCATCGACGTAAACACGAGTTTCTTGCCGTCAAGCGTGATGGTTGTTTCCGCATCGTAGCCGGGCGTGTTAGTCAGTTGTTTCACATCGGAGCCGTCAGGCTTCGCGGTGAAGATGTCATAGGTGGGATAGATGGCCCAAACATATCCGCGAGAGAAGTCGGGCCGTGGCGGGCATTGCTTGTCGCCGAGATGCGTGGACGAGTAAAGAATTCGCTTCGAGCCCGGGAAGAAGTACGAGCACGTCGTCCGTCCGTCGCCGTTTGAGATCATCTTCACGTCGGAGCCATCGATGTTCATCGTGTAGATCTGATCGCAGCCGCGCCCGTCGCGTGTCGATTGGAAGATCAACTTTTTGCCGTCGGAGGAGAAGTACGCCTCTGCATTTTCGCCGGCGAAGGTCAGTTGCTTGAGATTCCGCAGATGCGTTTCGCCGGGCAGAATCAGCGAGTCTTGTGATTCAGAGCGAGTCAGGTGCGAAGACGCAATCACCAACAACGTGAAGGTGAGTAACGAAACAAGAATTTTCATAATTTAAGCGCGGGCGCTGTTGGCTACGAGGCCGTCCGGTTTTTCTATTTGCTGCGCACGACGGCGCCGCACGACCAGGAGAATCAGCGCACTTAGTCCGATAACGATGCTAATTAACTGCGAAGTCGAGAGTCCGGTAAGTGTTGTCAGACCGAGAATATCGCCGCGCGGATCGTCGCGGACGAATTCGATCGAGAAGCGAATCGCAGAGTAGAGCAATGCATACGCGAGTATGACCTGGCCATTGAAGCGTTTGCGTTTGTGTAGCCAAAACAGAAAGAAAAACACGAGCAACATCGCAAACGATTCGTAGAGCTGCGTCGGATGGAGATAAGTGTCCGTGGGGACACCGGTGATCTGGTGGCCCAGGTCTGAAAATTTCACGCCCCATGGAAGCGTCGTCGGCTTGCCCCAGCAGCAACCGGCGGCAAAGCAGCCCTGGCGTCCGAAGAAATTGCCGACGGCGAGTCCGGGTGCGAATGCGTCGGCGGTTTTCCACCAGGGCAGTTGATAGCGCTTCATTAACAGATACCCGACAAGCACGCCGCCGAGCAGCCCGCCGTACCAGACACCGCCGGAACGCAGGAAATCCAGAGAGACAAGGAGCATTGGATTCTCGCGATACTCAGGCTCCGTTAAGAGCATCAGGATCTTCGAACCGATGAGCCCGGCGAGCAACATCCACAAGCTAAGGTCGTAGATCTTTTGACGCGGCAACCCGTCACGCTCAGCGAGTTTCACCGTCACCAGTATCCCGCAGAGAAACGCGATCGCGAGAAACACACCATAGGTGTTAATGGGGAAACTGCCGATATGAATGATCTCAGGGTACATATAAATCGACCGCGGATCGATGACTGAAAATCAAATCGTACGCGAGCAGCAATGCTCCTATCGTGATACTCGCGTCCGCGATGTTGAATGTGGGCCAATGATAGTCGCCGGCGTGCAGGACGATGAAGTCGATCACGTAACCAAGCCGGACGCGGTCCGTCAGATTGCCGAGGATGCCGGCGAGCAACAGCGCACAGGCTCCCAGGACGCGGTCGTCGTTACGCGGCGTACGCATGAAGTAGTAAAAAACCCCGGCAGCAGCCAGCGCAGCGAGCGCTACAAAAAACCAGCGACCGAACGACCCACCTTCCTGCAAGTGGCCAAACGCAATGCCGGGGTTCTCCGTGTAAATGAACTGAAAAAAACCGCGAATCACGACGCGCTCTTCGCCAAAACGCAGCGTCTTAACCGCCCATGCTTTTGACGCTTGATCGGCGAAGTAGAGGCCCACGGCGGCCAGCAGATATCCCGCCCGCCACCCAAGGCGCGTGCGAAGATCAGGTGCTCTATTGATGCTGTGGGTCATAAAGTAAGTTTCACAGGATTTCAGGATGTGAATCCTGTTACCCCTGTTCGATCTCCCTCAGCGCCGCGACGCAGCGTTCGCATACCGTCGGATACGCCTCCGATTCGCCGACGCGCGTCGAATAATTCCAGCAGCGCTCGCACTTCTCACCGTCCGCGACAGAAACGTTAATCGAAACCTCGTTGCCCTGTCTCAGTTCAACCTGAGAGACGATAAAGAGATAACGCAAATCGCTTTGATGCCGTTGCAACAATTCGAGAGTGCTTCCCGGCGCCTCGAGCGTCACTTTTGCTTCCAGAGAACTTCCGATCAGCTTCGCAACCCGCGCTTCCTCGAGCGCGCGCAGCACGTCGTCGCGAACAGCGAACAGACGCTCCCATTCCGACAACAATGCATCCTGTGTGTCGTCATTCGCGGAGGGAAATTGCGCCAGATGGATCGACGGCTCAGCCCGGTTCGGCAGATTCTCCCAGATCTCATCCGCCGTAAACACGAGTATCGGCGCAATCATTCGCGCCAACGCGTCGCCGATTCGCAGCAGCACGGTTTGCGCCGAGCGCCGTGCCTTGTTGCGCGGTGCAAACGTGTAAAGACGGTCTTTGATGATGTCGAAGTAGCGCGCCGAAAGCGTTACGGTCGCAAAGTTGAACAGCGCTTGATAAACGTTGTGGAACTCGTAAGCCTCATACGCAGCGAGCACTCTTCTCGTCACACGCTCCAATTCGGCGAGCGCCCAGCGGTCGATCTCTTCCATTTCCTCGTCGCGCACAGTGTCACGATCGGGCTCGAAGCCATAAAGATTTCCGAGCGCGAACCTCGCCGTGTTGCGTAGCTTTCGATAACCATCCGTTACACGCTGAAGGATCTCGTCAGACCCGCGCATATCGTCGAAATAATTCGACGAAGCACACCACAGACGAATCGTCTCGGCGCCCGATTGCTTAATCACCTTATCGGGCTCGATCGCATTCCCCGCAGACTTGTGCATCGCGCGGCCCTGCGCGTCGAGCGTCCAGCCGTGCGTGATCACGGTCTTGTACGGCGCGCGATCGTGAGCAGCGACGCCTACCATCAGAGACGAATTGAACCAACCGCGAAACTGATCGCCGCCTTCGATGTAAACATCCGCGGGCCAACGCAACTCTTCGCGATTCTCGAGCACGGCGATTGATGACGTGCCACTGTCGAACCAGACGTCGAGAATGTCAGACTCTTTGGTCCACTCCTGCGCGCCGCATCCTGCGCATGTGTAACCCGGAGGCATCAAGTCTTTGGCGTCGTGCGTGTACCATGCGTCGCCCGACTCCTTCTCGAAAACGTCCGCGACGTGATTGATCACCGCTGGATCCGCAACAGCCTCGGTACATTTCGCGCAGTAGAAAACCGGAATGTTGACACCCCAAACACGTTGCCGCGAAACACACCAGTCCGGCCGCCCCTTGAGCATGTTGCGCATGCGGTCCACGCCCCATCCGGGAATCCATTTGACGCGTTCGATCTCTTCGAGCGCGGCGCCACGCAACGACGCAGCACCATTCTCCGGCAGGTTGTCAGTGTAATTGGTCCGGTCGCGACCGTCTTCGTCTTTTTCGACGAGGTCGCGATGCGCCTGGTCCATCGCGATGAACCACTGCGGCGTGGCACGAAAGATCACCGGGTTCTTGCAGCGCCAGCAGTGCGGATAACGGTGCTCGTAGTTTTCACTGAACAGCAGCACACCCCGTTCGCGCATAAACTCGACGATCTTATCGTTCGCATCAAACACGCGCTGACCAGCGAAATGCTCGACCTCAGGCGTGAATCGTCCCGCGTTGTCGACCGGACAATAGATCTCCAGGCCGTAGCGCTTGCCAATCACGAAGTCGTCATGACCGTGACCAGGCGCGGTGTGCACCGCTCCCGTGCCGGCTTTGCTGTCAGACTTCTTCTGCGCTTCGCTGACGTCGAGCTCCGTCTCGGCATCCGCTTCGCCGCCGAGCGTCACGTGTTCGCCGACCATCAACAGCGACGTGCGATCGAGCCACGCATGCCTGGCTTTGAGCCGGTCGAGCTTTGCGCCCCGAAAACGCGCGAGCACCTTCGGCGTGCCAAGCCCACACTTCGCGGCGACGGCTTCGACCAGATCGCTCGCGACGATGTAGACCTCTTCACCGTGTTCGAACGCCGAGTACTCAAAATCAGGATGAACGGTGATGCCGAGATTCGCCGGAAGCGTCCACGGCGTCGTGGTCCATATCAGCACAAAAACCTTTCGCCCAGCGAGTGCGGGATCGATCTCCGCCGGATCGCTCTCCAGCGGAAACTTCACGTACACCGACGGACTCGTGTGCTGATGATATTCAACCTCAGCCTCCGCGAGCGCCGTCTGATCCTTGATGCACCAGTAAACAGGCCGCGCTCCTTTGTAAACCCAACCACGCTCGACGAAGCGCGCAAACATCCGCGCTGTTTCGGCTTCGTAGTGGTTCGACATCGTGAGATATGGATTGTCCCACTCGCCGAGAATTCCGAGTCGTTTGAAATCGCGCGTCTGGCTCTTCAGCGCGTTCTCGGCGTGCTCGCGGCAAGCGCGACGAAAACTGTCGCGACTGAGATCGCTTCGCTTCTTGCCTTTTTTCTCGAGCGCTCGCTCGACGTGTATTTCAATAGGCAGACCATGACAGTCGTAACCGGGAACGTACGGAGCGTCGTAGCCCATCATCGAGCGCGATTTGACGATGAAGTCTTTGAGAATCTTGTTCATCGCGGTGCCGAGATGGATGTCGGCATTCGCATAAGGTGGACCATCGTGAAGGATAAACTTCTCGCGACCCTCGCCCGCCTGGCGAATCAGGTGGTAGAGGTCAAGCTTCGCCCATTTCTCCAAACGAGCGGGTTCAGTTTGCGCAAGATTCGCCTTCTGCGAGAACGCGGTCTTCGGCAGATTGATGGTCTTCTTGAGATCTAGAGGGGTTTCTGTCGACATAAAATTGAATTTCCAATACTAACAGACGCGATTCATCCTGAAAAATCTTGTAAATCCTGTCTAAATAAAAACCCGAGCCATTCGCGATGAGATGGCTCGGGTTCGTTATTAGCTTTGGCTTAATCAACCGATGAACATCTCATCCTCTGCGTAAGTCTGATTAATGGGCTTCGGCATCGGCGCCACGAGTACCTCGAGGCCACGGCGGAAGCCCGCCATAATCGCGGCCACCTCACGCGCCGGCTCTATGACTTTTGTGTGGATGAAATCAGTCGTCGACGCCACTTGCGCATGTGTTCGATCGATCGTTCGACTGACCATCTCGACTTTGTCACGAGCCTCGACAGCCGTATCGCTCACCAATTCTCGCAGTTCGCTAACCTCGCTTCTGACGATCGCCAGCGTCTCGGAAATGTGCATCGTCGCCGTGGACAGATGGCCGGAAACCGCGGTGAACTGTTCTGCAATCAGTTTCCCCTGCACCGCGATCTGCTTGCCCTGTTCGCTCACCGCAGTGACACGCTCGAGCAGTGGCTCCAGCTTCTCTTCCATCCGGTTGACCGACTTCACCGCACGGCTAACGAAGACTGCTATCACGATCATCGAGATAGCAATCACGATAAACGACGCAGCAATGATTACCATGATCCAGAACAGCGGATCGTTGGTGCTCATTTGCAGAAGTGCTGGGAGATACATTCTGTTCGTGACCTAGTTGGTTTTCTCACCACCGAAGTTTGGAGCTTCGAGCCGTCCAGACATTTCAGTCTTCCGTTTCTCGTCCTGGTACGCTTTCTTCCCGGCCTCGAGCGCAGCCGCGACAGTGCCTGTCTGCCGCGAAGCCGCTTCACGTGCTGATTGAGCGACTTCGCCGACTCGACCAGCCGCCTGGGTGTAAAGCTCGGAGGCGCGCTCGCGCGTGGCTTCGTAATACTCGCCGGCGCGGTCGCTCAACTGCTGCGCCGCTTCGCGTGAACGATCGATGCCCTTGCGGGTCGCGTCCGCGATGTCGCCGCGCAACTCGTGGCCCGACTTGGGCGCAAAAAGCAGGGCCAAAATCGCCCCGATACCGCCGCCGATAAGCAGGTACGTTAACCTGGTTGAAATACTGTCGCCACCATCTCTCCGATATTCGTCGTATCCCATTTTCTGGGGTCCTTTCTTTGGAAAGCGAAGCCCTATTACTTCGCTGGTTACTAAAGATTACGAGGGAATTATACGGCGTTGGACTATATCAAAAGCGCGAGAGTGTAAGCAATAAAGACGGACGCGGGGACACGGGGAAGGGGAGACGCGGTGACGCGGTGACGCGGAGACGGGGAGACGGGGAGACGCGGTGACACGGAGATAATTGTCCGTCTCCGTGTCTCCGTGTCTCCGTGTCCCCGTGTCACCGTGTCCCCGCGTCCCCGTGTCACCGCGCCTCCCCGTCTCCGTGTCCGCCGTTGTACTGCTCCAGCTTCCGGTAGAGCGTCTTCCGGCCGATGCCGAGGGCGCGTGCGGCGTGGGATTTGTCGCCTTCCGTGTAGTCGAGCGTGGCCTCGATCGCCTGGCGTTCAATTTCTTCCATTGACGACGGCACGGTGATCTCGAAAGTCGTCGTGCGACCTTCGCTCGCAGCTTTTGCCCGTTCGACCTTGATCCGGTCGCGTTCCTGTAACGCGATCTTGCTGATCGCTTCCGGAAGGTCTTCGAGTTCAATCTGACGCCCCGAAGCAATGATCACTGCGCGCTCGATCGCATTCTCGAGCTCGCGCACGTTGCCCGGCCAGTCGTAGGTGATGAACGCCTGCAACGCATCTTTCGAGATTCCCGAAACGAACCGCCCGGTCTTCTGTTTGTAGTGTTCGAGGAAGTGGATTACGAGCGGATGAATATCTTCCGGTCGCTCGCGCAGAGGCGGCAACTTAATCGGAAAGACCGACAGTCTGTAAAAAAGGTCCTGTCTGAAACTTCCCAACTCCACCGCACGCTTCAAATCGACATTCGACGCAGCCAGCACGCGAACGTCCGTCTTGATCACTTCGCTTCCACCGACGCGCGTGAGCTCTCCATCCTGCAACACCCGCAGCAACCGAACCTGCGCCGACAAGCTCATCTCGCCGACTTCGTCGAGAAACAGCGTGCCGCCATTCGCTTCCTCGAAACGTCCGCGACGCAGCGCGCGTGCATCGGTAAAAGCGCCCTTTTCGTGTCCGAAAAGTTCCGACTCGAGCAGCGTCTCCGGAATCGCGCCGCAGTTCAGTTTTACGTACGGTTGATCTTCGCGGCCGGAGTTGAAGTGGATCAGATTTGCGAGCAGCTCTTTTCCGGTGCCTGATTCGCCTTCAATCAACACGGTGGTCTGCGTGTCGGCCACGCTCAACGCGAGTTCGATCGCGCGCCGGATGGCGGGCGTTTGACCGATAATGCGCTCTTCGCCGTAGCGCTCGTGAAGCGCGCTGCGCAACTGCATGATCTCTGCCGACAACTGATCGCGCTCGAGCGCGGTGCCGATCTGATCGGCGATACCTTCGACCAATGCGACTTCCTGATCCTCAAAACCTTCTCGAGGCTCACTCCAAACCAGCCCGAGCAGTCCAAACGTGTGTCCACCAACTCTCACTGGCGCAACGAGCGCGGCGCGACCTCCGAGGATGGAGTTGAACAGCATACGAACCGGAAACGGCAAATCGACGTCGAGCAGACGCAGCGTTTTGCCCTGGGCCAACACCTCGACCATCGCCGGAAAAGCCGTCACGTCCAGCGACTTCCCGTGCGCATCAAACAGACCCTGAATCGACTCGATCGACGCCTCCGGCGCGGCTTTGAACGCAGCGAGGCTGATGCGACTACCGGTCGCATCGAGTACGCCGAGCGCCGAATAGTCCGCGCCCACAAGCGCGACGGCACGGTCCAACACCAGCGACGACACTTCACGAAAATCAGATCGCGCATTCAGTGCATTCGCAATCGACAGCAGCGCCCGCTTCGTTTCTGCTTCGCGCTCCTTGTCTGTGTAGAGTCGCGTGTATTGATAACCAATCGCGATCTGGCCCGCGATCGACTGTAAAAACGAGACTTCATCGTCGAGCCAGTCACGTGGCGTGCGCGTGGTGTGCAGTCCGACGAGCCCGAGCACATCGTCGCCGAGCGTCACCGGCACAACGAGCAAGGAACGCGTCCCGAGACTCGCCGCGAGAAATCGGACCTTCTGGTCCAGGCCAGAGGCTGAAATGTCGTTCAGTCGAATTGGCTGGCGGATGTCGACGTGGTCGGAGAGTTGTTTCAGATCGAGCGGAATGACGGTTCCAAGACTCGAAGGCACGTCATTCGACGCGCGCCACTCGTGACTGATGCGCAGCTCGCTGGCCGACTTCAACTGGATCACGTCGCAGCGATCGACGTTCATCATGCGGCCCAGTTCAGAGACGATTACGGTGAGAAAGCGGTCGAGATTGATAGCGTGAGGCAGGGTCATCGCGAGGCGGTTGATAATCCCCTCGCGCGCCTCGTGCATCTTGATCTTGCTTTCTAAGGAAAGAGATTGAGCGCTGTTAGACATCTCGGCACGGAGAGCATAGTCGAAGGGTCGTTTAGAGTTCAACCTACAGGTTGTTATAATCGGGGCATGCCAATCTACGAGTACGAATGTAGGAAATGTAAGGCGCATACGGAAGCATTTCAGAAGGTGAGCGACAAGCCGCTCACGAAATGCCGGAGTTGCGGCGGGAGGTTGGAAAAGAAGTTCTCCGCGCCCGCGATCCAGTTCAAGGGCTCCGGCTGGTACGTAACCGACTACGCCAAGACAACCAAGAGCGACAAGACCGAATCCGATTCAGCAACTGAAACAAAGACCGAGAAGACTGAGAAAGCCGAGAAAAAGACCAAAGAGAGCTCCCCAGCTAAGAAGACCGACAAGCCTTCATCCCCAAAAGCGTCAAGCGGCGATTAGAAAATGGGTTCACGAACCCCCAAACTATTGCTCATCGGGCTCGTCATTGCGCTCATATCAGCGTCAATCCTGGCTCAATCCGGTAACCGTCCAAACGCAGGCTCGTCGGGCGGAGTGATGGTCGGCGTGGTCGCGCGTCGCGACAACAACAAGGGCGGGCCGGTTACGAGCAAAGAAGTCTCCATTTACGACAACGGCATGGAACAAGCCATCCGTAACTTCACACCGGATCCCTCGCCGTCTCGCATAGTTTTGCTGGTAGATAACTCGTTGACGATTCGTGCAGACGTTGCGAAGCTCGAACAGGCTGCGCGTGAGTTTGCGTACGAGATTTACGAAGGCGACAAGCTGCTGATCGTCGGTTACGACGAACAGGCGGAGATCGTCTCCGATTGGACCGACGATGCCAAGGCGATCGAGTCGTCGTTGAAGCTGTTTCGAAAGAAAGGACAGCCCTTCTTGTTCGACGCGATTCGAGCGGTCATTGAGGAAGCGTTGCGACCGATGCCTAATCAAAAGCGAATCATCGTCGTGATCAGCGATGGTCTCGATCGCGGAAGTAAAGCGACGTTCGAAAAGACGCTCGCGGAGTTGCAAACCGATAACATCGCGGTCTATGCGGTGCAGGCTGTCGACCGAACTCGCGGAGCGATCCGGCGCGACGTACCGAAGCCGAGGGTTGTTATCGATAAACTCGTAGAGGGAACCGGCGGACAGATCTTTTCGATTGACGAACCTTCAGTCGCGGCGAAAGCCATCTGCGATGAGCTGCGGCAGAATCGCTACGTGCTTTCTTACGTCCCTTCGAGCGCCCCGTTCGGACAAGCGCGCAGTTTGTTGGTTGTGGGAAATGAAGGGATAACGGTGAGATCGAAGTCGATGCAGCAACCCAACTAGTAGCCACAGATAAACGCGGAAGCTGACACAGATTTTATCCATGTCTTCCTCCGCGATTATCTGTGGCTTCTTGAGTACAAGTAATAAAGTATTCCCATGATGACGAGAATTAGAGTCTCCATGAACACGAAGAAGCTGAAGACAAACTCTCCTTCATCCGTTATCGAATTCGAGTAAGCGACGTAAGTCCCCATCAGCAGCCCGCCGATGATCCAAATAAACTTACGCTTCTTATCCCACACTACTTCAACAACCCTGATAACCAGTGCATCACGTTCAGCGTGTATTGCCTGTTGTCGTTGCCGGGCACATTCATTCCCATTCGGCGGTTCTCTGGCCCGGAGACCTGCGCCGAAATCATTGCTGCTTCACCCTGGACCACGACGCGCCCCTTGCCGATCTTTAACGCGAGAGCCTGAGCGTGTCCGGCTACCGAGACGGATGTTTGTGACTGAGGATTGGGCAGATCGGTCGCCGTGTCTGACAGCTTGAGAATGGCGACACTATCCTTGGGCCCTGTAAACGATTGCCCGGTAAAACTGCGCACCAGGTTGAGACGCTCGTTTTCTCCGCGTCCTTCGGTGATGGAATGCTGCCCGAGAAGTTTATTCTCGCGGGAGAAGATCAGGTGGGAAGGAGATCCCGCAACCGAGTTTTCTTTGTCGAGGGTGTAGCCCTTGCTCGACTCGACTCCGAAGCTGCTCGCCAGCGCCGCCGCAGCGCCACCGAACGGAGCGTGGTCCGCAATCAAGAGTAACGAGCCGCCGCCTTTTACCCATTCGTGTACGGCCGCGATCTCTTCTTCAGTAAATGCTGACTTGTCTGCGCCGTCGTCGTCGTCCTCTTCCGCGCCGAGAGCATTCGAGATCACGAGAATCTTGTAACTGCTCAGCGTGGCTTTGCTGAACGGCAGGCGATTGCGGATGATGCGATAGCCATCGTTCATCATCAGGTCGACGAATGGTTTGTAGCGGCCTTCGGTCGTGTGAAAGTTGTGATGCGCCTCATCAAACATCACACGCGGACCTTCTCTCTTGTAGGCGGGATTTTCGACGGAGGTGTTGAACTCCGGATCCGCGTGCTGTTGGGCAAGAGCGCTCGGCACCAACAATATCAGTACACAGATTATGCGGATGATCATTTGAGCTTCGAAAGTCGCTCGGCGGCGCGATTCAGCGTCTCGTCTTTCTTGCAGAAACAGAACCTGACTTGCTGCGCGCCATCGGCAGGTTTGTTGTAGAAACTCGATCCCGGAACACACGCGACGCCAACGTCACGGATCAAATGCCGTGTAAACTCGACGTCATCCGAAAACCCAAACCGCGAGATGTCAGTCATGATGTAGTACGCGCCGTCAGGAACGAACGTCTTGAATCCCGAATTCTCCAGCACCGGTAACAGCATATCTCGGCGCGCCTGATACTCGCGTTGCATCGTGTCGTAATACTCCTGCGGCAGCGACAACGCGTACGCGCCCGCCGCCTGCAACGGCGCTGCGGCCCCGACGGTTAAAAAATCATGGACTTTGCGTATCGCGCCCGTGATTTCCGGCGACGCGATGCAGTAACCAACGCGCCAACCCGTCACCGAATACGTTTTCGACATTGAGTTGACGACGACTGTTCGCTCTTTCATGCCGTCGAGCTGGGCCATCGAAATGTGTTTGATGTCGGCGCCCTCGCGCGGGTAGAGGATGTGTTCGTAGATCTCGTCAGTGAAGCAAAGCGCGTCGTATTCCTGGCAGAGTCCCGCGATAAACTCCATCTCATCGCGGCTGAAAACTTTTCCGGTCGGATTGTTTGGATTGCAAACGATGATTGCCTTGGTGCGTTTGTTGAAGCTGGCGCGCAACTCGTCGCGATCAAAGTTCCAGTCGGGCGCGCGCAGTGGCACGTATCGCGGCTGTGCGTCCGAGAGGATGGCATCGGGTGCGTAGTTTTCGTAGAACGGTTCGAAGACGATGACTTCTTCACCGGGATCGACGGTCGCCATCATCGCGGCGATCATGCCCTCGGTCGAACCGCACGTGACCGTGATCTCTCGTTCAGGATCGATCTCGATGCCGAGGTAGCCTTGCGTCTTACGCGCGATAGCGTCGCGGAAATCTTTTGCGCCCCAGGTGATCGCGTACTGATTGACGTCCGCGTCAATCGCTTCCATCGCCTTGCGCTTGATGTCCTCTGGCGCGGAAAAATCCGGGAAGCCCTGCGACAGATTGACGGCGCCATACTTCAACGCCTCGCGCGTCATTTCCCGAATCACCGACTCGGTAAACAAACTCGCTTTCTTAGACACATAGCGGCTCTTTGAGGTTGATGGGCTAGTCATGTTTGCGCACAGAAGGTATCACAAATCGAGGTTTAAGGAATGATCTGCTCGCCGGCCGCGTCGCGTTTGAGCTGTTCGAGGATGGAGCGAATCGCGGCGGCGTAGCTGCCGTTTGGTGCTAATTCCAGATACTTCTCGTAGGCCACGACAGCTTCTTTGGGCTTCTCGATTTTTTCGTACGCCGCGCCGAGCATTTGATAGATCACAGGCTCGCTGTCAGAGAGTTGCGCGATCGCTCGGCGGAATTCGGCGACCGCTTGTTCAAACTGACCTTTGTCTTCGTAAACCTTGGCGAGTCCGACGTAAGCTTCGGGTTGAACTCCGCCAGCCTCTCTGATCGCGCGACGAAAAGAACTGATCGCTTCGCGGTCAAACGCCTCCTCGCGATAGATGCGGCCTTCGACTGCCGACGCTTCCGGGTACGAAGGTCTCGCGCGCCGAGCCGCGTCGATCTCAGCGTGCGCTTCTTTGAACTCGTTGAGATCGAGAAGTATGCGCGCAAGTCCGACCCGAGCAGCGGGAAATGCGGGTCGCAACTTGATCGCCTGGCGGTAGAGATCCGCCGCTTGCTGTCGCGTGGCCTCGTCACGCGCTTTCTCGCGTGCGGTCTCGGCTTGTTGAAACAGAAGCTCTGCCTGGTCGGTTGTGGTTATGAGCTTGACGGCGAGCGCGCGACGGCCGGGAAGAAGCGGGACAGCAGTCTCTTTGAAACCACTCGCGCGAACACGAACTGTGTGGCGGCCGGCCGGTACTTTCGTGAGCGAGAGTTTTCCAGATGCGTCAGTTGTTCCGCGGCGTATTTCGTCGATCCAGATTATGGCGTTGGGTTCAGTGGTGATTACCAGCGGTGTTTGCGCGTTGATCGCTACAGAGACAAAAAGTAAGAACGCGAGTGGTAGTAAAGCCTTCATGACTACTTCGAAGCCGTTAGACAGGATTCACAAGATTTTACAGGATTTGCAGAATAATCTTGTAAATCATGAAAAATCTTATAAATCCTGTGAAGCTACTCTTCCGCTCCGCCGCCAGTCACGCGTCGCTTCCGCACACTTGGATTCGCTTCGACGACGCGCGCACCAACCTCGGGCCGGAAATTTCCCTTGTCGTCATACAGCCGCAGATATTGCAGCCGGTTCCTCACGACGCCCTGAATATATCCGCGCGTTTCTTTGAACGGAACCGCCTCCGCCCACTCGTCGATCTCGAACGGTAACGAGGCTTTCCATTGCACCGCTCGATTTGGACCAGCGTTGTACGCGGCCGCCACATACTCGATGCGGCCAAACTTGTCGATCTGATCGCGCAGGTAAGCCGTCCCCAGTTGAATATTCAAACGCGGCTCATAAAGCGACTCGGCGGTTATCTCACGACTCACACCATACTTTCGCGCCGTCAGACGGCCCGTTGGCACCAGCACCTGCATCAGCCCGTACGCAGCGGCAGAAGAGCGTGCGCGCGTGGTGAAGATCGTCTCCTGACGTATCAGACCAGCGACTTGATACGGATCGAGATTCCTCGCCTTCGACTCTTGAACGATGATGTCCCAGTAAGCGAGCGGATAAAAGACGTCCCACTGCTCGCGCGTCATCTCTTCCGGCTTCATCTGCGAATAGTCAGGGAAGCTGCGTCTGAGCGCATTCAACGCGCGAACGTTTTCCTCGTCAGAGCGATAGATTTTCGCGATTGCGAGGTTGACTTTCGGACTATCCGGCGCTTTCTCACCAGCCTTGGCGAGTTCCTGTTGAGCCGGCTCGTCGAGACCGATGTTCGACAATTGATCGGCCTTGATGATTCGTGCTTCTTCTTCGGCGCCGATTGTTTCTTCAGCAACTGTGACGGTTTTCAGATTGGCAACAGCACGCGCGACGATCGAGTCGTCGGGGAAGGTTTTCGCGGGCGTGGTTCGACTGATGACGTCCAACCGTTGTTTGGCGAGATAGCCATACCAGTTCGCGTCGTATCGCGCCTGCATCGCCTCGTACAAAGCGAGCGCCTCCGGAAGTTTCCCCGCGCGCTCCGAATCGCGCGCGGCCCAATAACCAGCACGTCCGCGATTATCAGTGTTCTTGTCAGCGTAATAGGCGAGGTGCTCGGTGAGCATTCGCGCCGACTCGGGAAAATTCTTCGCCTCGTGCGTTTCCCACGCCAAATCGAATTGCGCCTGGGCAACTTCAAGTGAGCTGGACCAGCCGTTCACTGCCGCACGGAAGAAGTAGTTGGCATCGCCAGTGTTCTTCGCGTCTTCGG
>DATNCH010000145.1:0-6447 GCA_035571655.1 Pyrinomonadaceae bacterium | reverse complement strand
CGTGGGGAGACGATGCCTTACCGGATCTTCATACCTCGAGATTACAACTCACAAAAGAAGTATCCACTGGTGCTGTGGCTTCACGGCGGAGCTGGGCGCGGCACTGACAATCTACGACAGATTTCCGGTGGCAATACAAGTGGCTCTCACATCTGGATCAGTGCGGACGTCCAAAAGAAATATCCGGCGTTCGTGATCGCCCCGCAGTGTCCGGAGAATGAGATGTGGGCCACGTTAGAACTAGCTAAACCAACGCGCCAGTTGCAGATCGTCGAGGAGTTGCTCTCGAGCATTCAAAAGGAATTCAACATCAACTCTCAACAACTCTACGTGTCAGGCCAGTCGCTGGGCGGCTTCGGGACGTGGGCCCTGATCTCGGAACATCCCGAGACATTCGCCGCAGCGATTCCAGTCTGTGGCGGGGGCGACGAAGCTATGGCCCCAAGGCTTATTCATACGGCTATCTGGGCATTTCACGGAGCAGACGATCAGGCCGTGAGCGTTGAGCGATCGCGAAAAATGATCGCTGCGATTAAGAAAGCCGGCGGCTCGCCGATGTACACAGAATACAAAGGTGTCGGGCATAACAGTTGGGAGCGTGCTTTCGTCGAACCGGATTTGCTCTCGTGGGTGTTCGCGCAAAGGGCGAGACATCGCAAGAATCCGACCAGGAACGCCGCTGCGTCCCCCTGTGCTCATGCACTCGCTCGGCATGCCGTGTGTCTTGTTGCCAACACCCGAGCGAAAGACATCATGAACGCAAGCCACCTTGAAGCCTTCTGACTGTGGCCGTCCAAAACATTTTTTTCGTTAATTAAAGCTATTTGCTAAGATTGCAGAGGCCTGATGCCGGATGCTTCTGCCCTTGTACTCTCACCGCCCGCTCACCGCCAAAATTGGTCGTCTTTCAGAAGGAGAAAGCGAATGAACTACCCACTTCAACTATCTTTCGAGGTCTTATCGATAGCCCGAAAGCTCTCTGTTATCGACGCCGCGGGAAACTTGAATTTCTATGTGAAGCAGAAGGCTTTTAAGCTAAAAGAGTCGGTCACCGTGTTCGCCGATGCGGACCAAAAACTTCCTTTGTATGAACTAGCCGCCGATCGAGTAATCGACTTTTCTGCGAACTATCATTTTAAGGACGGCAGGGGCACGCACGTCGGCACCGTGAGGCGAAAAGGAATGAAGTCTTTATGGAGAGCACGTTACGACATAGTCAATGGTAGTGCGCGCGCTCTGACAATTCAGGAAGCAAATCCGTGGGCCAAGGTTTGTGATGCGCTGTTTTCCGAGATACCCATCCTGGGAATGTTCAGCGGATATGTTTTTCATCCGGAGTACATAGTTGCGCGGGAGGATGGCACACCGCTCATGCGTCTGAAGAAAGAACCGGCATTTTTCCAGGGCAAATTCAGTATTGAAAAGCTCGGCGTTGTAAGCGAGGAAGAGGAAAAGCGAATACTTCTCAGCCTGATAATGATGGTGCTGTTGGAGAAACAGCGCGGATAGTAAAACCTCCTACTCTCTCACGTACCCCTCTTTGTGACCTCGATTTGGTCCCCAATTCTCTCCGTGTTCAAAATGAACGAGATCTACCCACACACGCGGGGTAACTGTAGCATCCAGAGTCATTGGCATGGTCTGTGATTCACCTGGCGCCAGGAACTGGTGATCAGGTATGGGATTCGTAAAGTTGACATGAGCAGGGTAAGGTTGATCACTGCTATCCCAGCCACGACAAGCACATGAGTGTCCCAGGGAGTATCCTCGAACCGACCTGTTGCTTACGTTCTTGACGGTAACAACATACTGAGGTTCGCCAGGTGCTGTTGAAGGATGCGGCGTCATTGTGACTACGAGCGGTTCAGTCCACGCCGTGTGTCGCAACGGATTCACTAACCAAATGACAGTCCCGATCGAAAACGTAAGAATCGCCACTCCGATTTTGGCCGAAAAACGTTTCATCACAATCCTCCATCGAGCGCAGCTTTGTTCGTTAATCACGACGTGAGTTGATACCTATTACCACCTCCGAAACCCCCTCGCAAGCTCTTAGTAACAAAGTAACAAACATACGAACTAAAATTTTCCGGATCATTTGTAGAATTCCGGTCTCGCCGTTCGTCGTGATAGTGAAGGCGGGACAACGAGCCCGGCTGAAAACCAATTTATAGGAGACAACATGCCACAATATCTAGTTTCTGGTTACCTTCCCGACAACTTCGACCCCTCCACGCAGGACGAAGCGATGGTGGAGGAGATTCACGCGCTCAATCGCGAAATGATCGCTGCCGGTGTCAGGAAGTTCGCCGGTGGGCTCGGCCCGGCCCACACGTTGCGGCCGCAGCCCAATGGTGAGCTGCTTCTCACCGACGGGCCGTACCTGGAGACCAAGGAGCACGTCGGCGGTTTATGGATACTGGAATGCGCCAACATAGACGAGGTGTTTGCGTGGGCGCGCAAGGGCGCTAAAGCGTGCCGTTTTCCGGTCGAGGTGCGAGAGATTTTCTTCGTGCCGGCCCCCGAAGAGAACTGAACGTCACGGCAGAGGAAAACTTATGCGCGACTTTTGAGCGCAAGGCTGACGACGATTAAGATCAGGCGACATGAGCGATGCACACAGAACGATCGAGGCGGTGTGGAAGATCGAGTCTGCGCGGCTCATCGCTGCGATTGCCCGCGTCACCCGCGATATCGGCATTGCCGAGGAACTTGCCCAGGACGCGCTGGTTGCGGCCCTTGAGCGGTGGCCCGAAGAAGGTATCCCCGAAAATCCCGCTGCGTGGTTGATGACGGCGGCAAAGCGGCGCGCGATCGATACTCTGCGCCGTGGGCAAATGCTTGTACAAAAGCACGAAGAAATTGCTCGGGAGCTTGAAGCGCAACAGCAGCAGCTCGGAGAGGCGATGGACCAGGCATTGGATCAGGTGATCGACGATGACGTCCTGCGGCTGATCTTTACCGCATGCCATCCGATACTCGCGGTAGAAGGACGCATCGCGCTTACGTTGCGTTTGATCGGCGGCCTCACTACGGCGGAGATCGCTCGTGCTTTTCTCGTACCTGAGAAGACGATGGGCCAGCGCATCTTTCGCGCCAAGAAGACTCTCTCGGAAGCTCATGTGCCCTTCGAGACGCCGCGCGGAGACGAGTTGCGCCGCAGGGTCAACTCAGTACTCTCCGTGGTCTACCTGACCTTTAATGAGGGATATACCGCGACGTCAGGAGAGGAGTGGATGCGTGCTTCACTCTGCGACGAGGCGTTGCGGCTCGGACGCATGCTGGTCCAATTTCTTCCCGGCGAGTCGGAAGTTCACGCACTTCTCGCTCTGATGGAACTCAATGCGTCGCGCACAGCGGCTCGCCGTGGCAGCAACGGTGAGGCGGTGTTGCTGCCGGATCAGGATCGCTCTTTGTGGGACGACGCGCAGATTCAGCGAGGAATGTCGGCGCTCGAACACGCGCAACGACTCGGCGGCGGTGCCGGATACTATGCTTTGCAGGCAGCGATTGCTGCATGTCACATGCGAGCTCGCACAGCCGCAGAGACTGACTGGGAACGGATCGTTCTTCTCTACGACGCTCTGATGCAAACCACGCCGTCTCCCATCGTCGCACTGAATCGCGCAGTCGCTGTGGGTATGGCGGAGGGCCCGGCCGCTGGGCTTGATGCACTCGATGCCATACAGACGGCTAGCGGGGACTCTGCGCTGGATGGCTATCATCTGCTGCACAGTGTTCGCGGAGACCTGTTGATGAAAATGGGCAACTTCCCGGAGGCGCGTGAGGAAATCCAGCGCGCGATCGCAATGACGAAAAATCTGCGCGAACAGGAATTGCTGACGGAAAAGTTGAAGCAGATTGAGCTTTTGTGAATTACATCCCCGGATCATCGGCGGAAGGTCCATAAATCGAGGGGACCTTCCCTCCCATAGGTCGCAGATACGCACTTAACTGTCCACGATGATGGATCGCATCGAACATGAAGTCCCAAAGAAACTCTATCAATGGTCTCTCCATCACGACGTGGCCCTGGTAAAGAAACTGGGCGTTGCGTTGCTCGGAAGCGTCATCCAGCTTTGCAACTTTGTCGAGTAACTCAGTCGACCACTTCTCAAACATCCCGATCATCTCATCTAAACCCGGTGGAGTAATGTTTTCCCAGTCGGATTTGCCAGTGTCGACGGCGTCAATCAACGCTTTCAATTCATAAGTCAGCGTCCATACTAGTTGCTTGGCTGAAGGGGAACGCTCATCCGGTTTGTAGCTCAGGTCCGAGGGCAACGCCCTCAGTACCTTTAGAAAGACTGGGAACTCCGCCTTTGCACGTTTTAAATAAAACTCCCGAAGCGTCATGTTGTCTCCTTGGTGGTTGATGTAGGCGGATTATATGTTACGGGACGTCAGTCAACGAACTTGCCTTGACGTCGACGACCTCGACGATAAAAATCAAAGTCGAATCTGGCGGAATGACGGGGGTAATGCCTTGTGGCCCGTAAGCAAGCTTGCCCGGGATCACCAGGATTGCCTGATCGCCAACGCGCAGTTTTGCGACACCTTCATCCCATCCCTTGATCACCTGACCGGTGCCCAGTTTGAACGCAAAAGGCTGATCGCGATCATGGGAACTGTCAAACTTCACACCGTTTGTCAACGTCCCGGTGTAATTCATGGTCACTGTATCACCTGTTTTGAGCTGAGGGCCTGTCCCTTTTTTCGTGATCAGATACGTCAGGCCTGAAGGTGTAGTAATCGCTGCGGAGGAGCTTCTTGGAGCGCGTCTACGTTTAGTTTGGGCTTCTGCTTTAGGAGTGTGAATGGAGAATAGACAGAGATAAAGTAGAGCAACAATCAATTTCGCTTTCATCATGGGTGGCGCTCCGCAGATTGAGATTCCAAAGCGGACAATCTTACTTGGATGAGGTCAGTACCGTCACGCGTGATCTTACTTGGATGAGGTCAGTACCGTAACGCGGTAGCGTCGGGTCCGCGGACACTAAGGTACATACGGGCTTGATGCGAACGGCTACCCGACGCTACCGCGTTACGGTACTGACCTCATCCAAGCAGCATCGTTATCGTCCAGGCAGCATCGTTATCGCTTGTATCGCTTCCCTGCCCGGTTCGGTTTATTGACTTTATTTGCTACCTGGAATACAAAGCGCTTGCTTTCGCCTATTTCCTCGATAGGGAGTCCCTCCGATGCGATACAGCCTCTTAATTTTTTTCTTGTTAACAACAATCATGATGCTTATCGGCTTTGATAGTTCGCCTGTCGAGGGAAAAGTATCGACCAACATTCCGCCACCAAAACAGTCCCCCACAATTACACCCATGACGGAAATTGAGAGGACTTTCGAACGAGTAGACGTTTATTCGAAACTTGATCCAAGCAAGGTCGAGGTGGACGTTAAGGGCAGAGACGAAGCCAGGGGAAAAGTGATTATTAAAGTGAAAGACCCAAAAATCGCACCGCAGTTGGCCGAGTTTCCAGACAAAAAATACACAATAGATTTAAGCATTCTCGCCATACCAGACAGCTACATTCTCCCCATAATAGCCTCAATATTTCAGAGAGACCCCAACGCCGGTTCATTCCCGGGTGTCGCCGTCAGGCAAATCGGCAACACACCTATGTATGAAGTAGTTGAACCTTATACTTACACTTACAAAGGTTCGACGATAACGGTGCCCACAGGGTTTCAGTATGACAGGGCCACCATTCCAAGAGTGTTCTGGATTCTGATTGACAAAGATTCTCTCTCGAACGTTGCGCCTCTGTTTCATGATTTACTTTATCGATACGGAGGCGTCCTGGACCACAACCTGGTCAGCCCATATAGAAAATTCAAACGCGATGAAGTCGACGACCTGTTTTATGAGCTTATGAGCAGGTGTGGTGTTGAAAAGTGGCGACGTGACGCGGCTTACGAGGCCGTTCATGCTTTCGCAAAGTCTCATTGGAACGGTCAATAGGATCGTCACTAACTGTGGGATGGCGCGCCGGATTACTTCACCAGGTGTTGGCCTTACGCTGCAACGCTGAATCACAAACCTCAGGAAATCAAAACAAACACGCTCATAAGCGAGAGGCACTCCGATTGCCCAGACTGCCGTTTGTTATCTCAGCCTCGGAAGCGGAGAAGTGATCATGCGAAAACGTCTTCTTATCGTCACCTCGAGTATGCTGCTGCTGTGTTTCAGTTGCCTGGTCTCTCAGGCGCAGAACAAGATCGACGACAACAGAGTCCCAACCTACGAGGTTGGTGGACAGATTTTTTCCTTTAATGGTCATGACCTCGGATTTGGTTGGGGCGCGGGCGGTAGATTCACCTACAACCTCAATGACCTGATCGCGCTCGATGGCGAAATGAATTTCTTCCTCCCGGACGAAGGACCACCTTACGCAACACAGGGCCTATTCGGAATCAAGGCCGGCAAACGCAC
>DATNCH010000144.1:0-40268 GCA_035571655.1 Pyrinomonadaceae bacterium | reverse complement strand
ATCTGTGTACTACTTATCGCCCATCGCTTCGCGCATGGCGGCGATGATGGCGTCGGTGACTCGCTTCTTGAACAGTTCGTCGAGCTTGCCGGGTGAGAGATCGAAGTCTACGGGTGATTCCTGGATGCGCTTGATGATCGTGCCTTCTGAGAAACCAGCGTCGACCATGCGAATCACGCCTTCATTGTTCAGAGTCGGCGACTTCTCGAGCTTGGCAGTCGTGTTCTCGCCACCTTCCGCCGGCGGCTTGATGATGCGCACTGTCGCTGAGCCGGTTACATTTCCTTCGTTCTGATTTCCACCAAGCCGGCCTCGCGAATTACTCTGTGATTTTGAGCTTCCCCCCGCGCCAAAAATATTCGTGCCCTGAGTCTCCGAATCGCCGCCGCCGTTTGGTTTCACTCCTTTAAAGAACCCATCGTTGTCCCAGTCGTCCTCATTAGTGACTATCACATTCCCCATCTGTGACGACAACATCGCCATGATGATGTTTTCGTTAACACCGTTGCGCTTCAGAACGATTAGGTCCTCGGTACCCAGTTTGAAGTCGCTTGGCCTGTTGCCGATGATCGTGATGATCGTCTTGTCTTTAAACCCAGCCTTGACGAGCTTGATCACGCCGGTATTCGTGAGTATCTCAGGCTGCTGTGCATGACCAACTGCAAACAGTGAAAGACACAAGACGATTGCAAAGAGTATGTGTTTCATGACTTTGTTTCTGACTTGGGCTTCCTGGTCCGTACAGTGGTGCGCTTGTAGCGCTTACTGATCTTCTTTACGTAGTTCCGCGTTTCCTGATACGGCGGCACGCGGTTTCCAAACTTCGCCACCGCACCTTCACCTGCGTTGTAACTGGCGAGAACAAGATCCACACGGTTATTGAAACGATTCAACAGTTCGCGCAGGTATCGCGTGCCCCCCGAAATATTTTGCGCCGGATCGTGCGCGTGTCGTACACCGAAACGAGCTGCGGTCCCGGGCATGAGTTGCAGTAATCCGCGCGCGCCTTTTGGTGAAACGGCGTGTGTGTTGAAATGCGACTCCTGCTCCATCACCAGAAAGATCAGATACGGATCGACGTTGTACTTACCGCCGTTGAGACGGATCAGCCTGTCGAGCCCCGGTCTGCCGGTGCTCCAACCACTTGCCTTCTTTCCAGCTTGTGCGACCGTCGCGGGATCTTCGAGCTCGACTCGATCGATACGACTGCGATCGATGAATATGTCCATCGAACCGCGCTTATACCAGACGCCCGCGGGCGACTCACTGGCGCTATCGGCCTCGACGCGCGCGCCGCCCTTTAAATAGATCCACGTGGGCTGATCGTAGTTTCCGTATTTCTTGGGTGTTTCGGCGACGGCTTCAGTCACTTCGAAGTGATCGTCGTCGTTGGTTGATGGAGCTTCCTGAGCTTCCGGAGGCGCGGGTGTGGTGCGTTCGATCTTCTTGACCTTCTCCTTAGGGAGCAGGTTGCTCATGTTCCCCTTGCGATACCACACGCCCTGCGGTGTCTCAGATGCTTCATCGACCTCCACGTACGAACCGTTGACGAGCTTGATTCTTACCTGCTCCTGCGCGAAGGCATAACTCGAACACCCTAACACGACCAGCAAACAGGCAAGTAGCCACGGATAACGCGGATTTTTGGCTGATCTGTTCAAATCTCTTGTCAAAATCTGTGTCATCCGCGGTTTATAGTTCTAACGGATCAGCGAGGGTGCGCTCGATCATCGTTTCCTGTGTCTGCACCGGCGCGAACGTGTGTGACGTGCCGAAGTAATTGCGCCATGCGATATCTACGATGTGTGGCGTTAACTGAAGTCCCTGCTTTTCAAACAGGCAGATGTCCGTGGCACGGTCGAGTATGTCGCGCGGCTCGCAACCCTTCATCTGGCGGCGCTCGACGCGATACTTCGTCAGGATGTGGTCCAGCACAGACTGGTCGACCTGTATCCCGCGCTTGCCGGCCTGGTACTTGAAGATCGCGGTGTAGGCGCCGGCCGTCGGCGGCTCGACGCGCGCGCGATAACCCATGCGTCGTAGAAACGCCTGGTCCGCGAGATCCTTCTCATCGAGGTTCGTCGAAAAAACGACGAGCTGTTCAAACGGAACTTCGATCTTCTTTCCTGTGTGCAGCGCGAGATAGTCGACGCGCCGTTCGAGCGGGACGATCCAACGGTTCAGCAGATCCTGCGGCGCAACACGCTGACGGCCAAAGTCGTCGATAACCAGCGTGCCACCGTTTGATTTCATCTGGAACGGTGCTTCGTAAAACTTTGCCGCGCTGCTCCATGTCAAATCGGCGTTTTCCAACGTTAACTCACCACCGACTACAACCAGCGGACGACGAATCAGGACCCAGCGACGATCGAAGTCGATTGGCGTCTCGTCGGCAGGCATGAACTCGTGACAGTGCGAATCGAACACGCGAATGATCTGTCCGTCGATCTCGACTGCGTAAGGAATCCAGATTCCGCCGGCCAGTGCATTGTTGATGCGCTCTGCGACCGCGGTTTTCCCCGTGCCTGGTAGTCCCGTCAAAAACAGTGAGCGACGTGAATTGATGACGCAACCCAACGTCTGAAGCAGCGACTCCGGCAGCACCAGATCGTTAAAAGCCTGACGCACAGTCTCCATCGACGCCGTATTCGACGGAATGGACTGAAGCTTCATCATGTGCGAGTAGTCGCGAAGAGATACCGGCGCTGGTCCAACATAACCGCAAATCGATAACAAGCGCGCGTAACGGTCCCAACCATGGTCTAACATCGCATAACGCGTCGAACCGATCGCCGACTGCATCTTCACTTCGATCAGCTTTTCGCGATACAGCTTCTGAAGCAGATCCTCGGTGAGCGTGCGCGGAAGATTGATGCGTTCCGAGACGGCCTGAGTGGTGGGCTCGGGCAGCATGGCGACGTGCTTCAGCGCCAGATCGCAGAGAAAACCTTCGGAAATACCGGTATCGCCGATCTCCTCGGGAAGTGGCGGCCCCATGCTTTCGATTTCCGCGCGCGTCAGAATTGCGGTGTGCGACATTGGCGTTTCTCTCTTTTTCCAAGAATAGGTCCCATAGGACCTACAGGACCTATTTCCTAGCGACCCGTTGTGGGAGCACTATTGTTCAAGGCGAGCGCGAGTGCGACGCGGGCGTTTTCCGCTTCCACGGATCGACCTACGCGCTGGTAGAGATCGGACAGCCGTCGCAGCGCCATCGTGTTATTCGGATCGATCTGCCGCGCCGCTTCGTAGTAACGAATCGCGTCGTCTTCACGAGCAAACCTCTCGAGCATCTTCGCCATGTTGAGATTGCCGTTCAGTGGACCAGTCGCGCGCGTGAACGCCTTGTGCGCTTCGTCGATCTTGCCGAGACGGCAGTACGCCAGGCCAAGGTTGTTCAGGATCCGCTCGTCGGTCGGCGCCAGCTTCGCAGCGCGCTTCAAACGATCGACCGCAGCGCGATAGTTACCGTTTTGATAAAGCGAGAACCCGAGATTGTTCAGCGTGTCGGCGTCCTCTTCGAGTTTCACTGCGCGTTCAAACGAATCCTTGGCGCGGTCGCCAAATCCCTTCTTGTCGTAGGCCACACCTAAAAGGTTGTGAGCCTCCGTGAGTTTGGGATCGAGCGAAACGGCTGTGGTAAGTTCGGAAATAGCTTCGTTATAACGATCTTCGAGAAGGTATTCCTTGCCCGCTTCCAAGTGTTCCTGTGCGGAGCCGGAGCCCGTATCTTTCCGCGACGTGTTCGTGCGTGCATCTTCAATTCGGGTGACGCCGGCACTTTCAAATCTGGCGGCATCCTTCTCGGTCATGCGATAGACCTTGTTCTTTTCATCGCCTCTACTGAACAACTTTCCAAAAGCCTTGAACGGCGCTGCCAAAACCTTGACGACTTTGTTTCCACCCTTTTTCTGTGGCAGATCGGCGTTACCTGCTTCCGAACCCGAATCCTCGAGCACGATTGCATCGGGATCGCCTTCGCGCTCGATAGTCGAAGCGCTCCACATCGCAGTCGCGGAAACCGTCAAAATAAAAGCGATCAGAACAGCAATGAGTCTACGTTTGGTCATTGGTCCAACTCCTTAGTTCATCTTGGAGAAAATATCCATGAGGTTCAGGAACGCCGGGCCAAGAATGGCGATAAAAAGTGTCGGGAACAGGAAACACGCAAGCGGGAACAACAGCTTGACGGCCGCTTTCTGCGCTTCCTGTTCTGCTCGCTGGCGTCGTTTTGTTCTTAGTGAATCTGAGAAAATACGCAGTCCTTTAGCGATTGAAGTACCAAACTTATCAGTCTGAATCAGCATCGCGACCAGGCTGCGAAGATCGTCTATGCCGGTGCGCTCAGCCAAATTGCGCAACGCTTCATCGCGCTCGCGTCCCACTTTGATTTCGAGATTCGTGAGCTCAAACTCGGTCGCGATCGCGGAATGGACGTCTTTCAACTCACTCGAGACTTTCATCATCGCGGCATTCAATCCGAGACCGGCTTCGACCGAGACCACCATCAGGTCCAGCGCATCCGCGAGACCCCAGCGCAGCTCTCGCTGCCGGTTGTTGGTGATTCTTTTCAGAACGAAACGCGGCAGAGCAAAGCCGACGAGAAAAGCGAAGATGATATAGACCACCGCGCTTTGCAGCGGTCTGCCCAGAAATGCGCAAACTCCCGCGACTGCCAGCGGAAATCCAGCCATCGAAATGAGTTGAATCGCGCGATAAATAATCGGAGCTTCCGCCGAACGGAAACCTGCGTGCATGAGTTGCCTTTGCAGCTTCCTTGCTTCGGTCGCAGAAGGCGGCAGTAGCTTATTCAGCGGTTGTGCGAGGCGCTGCGCGATATCCGCGGCCGCACTGTCATCCGGTGCGACCATCGATTGCACGTTCTGTGTCGCAACACTACTACCACCGTCTCTGCCGGCAAGCCTTCGCAGCCGTTCGGTGGCAGCACTCTGCGGCCGGTAGAGCAACCAGTAAACACCCAGCATCCCCAGGGAGATGCAGACGAAAGTAGAGATGCCGATTATGAGTATCATTTTTCTGGCTCGACGTTTTTGTCCTTGGTGCTTTGGTCTTTGTGCTTTGAACCAGGTACAAAGTACTAAGCACTAAAATCAGATCTTGATGTTCAAAATCTTCTTAATAATCAACATACCCGTAATCTGCATGAACAGGGCCGCAGCGATCAGGTAATGGCCACGCGGATCTTTCCACAGGATGCTCATGTAGTCAGGGTTCATTACTGTGACCATTAACGCCACCCCGATCGGCAGCGCGCAGAGCAACCATGCAGACATGCGCGAACTCGTCGTCAACGTCTTCAAATCACCCATGATGCGGAAGCGTTCTCGAATCGTGTATGCAACCTTCTCGAGAATCTCCGCCAGGTTGCCGCCCGTCTCACGCTGAATCAGGATTGCCGTTACACAAATCTTGAGATCGAGTATCGGAATTCTCTGCGTCAGATTCTCGAGCGCGAGTTTTATCGAGAGGCCGAGGTTCTGTTCTTCGTACGCCTTGCGAAACTCCGTAGCGATAGGCTCAGGCATTTCCATCGAGACCATATGCATCGCTTCGGAGAAAGCATGTCCCGCACTGAGTGCTCTGCTTACCAAATCAAGTGCATCCGGAAGATTCGCGAGAAACGCATTGAAGCGCTGCCGTCGTTTCCACCAAACGTGTGCAAACGGAATCGCCGCACAACACAGTCCGGCGAAAATCATGACCGGAATGAGTATGGTCAGTACCGACGCGGCCAGCGCGCCGAGCATTCCGGCCATGAACGAAAACATCAGCAGGCGCGACGGAGTGATGTGCAAATCCGCCTGGTCCAGCATGCGCTTCAACTGCAACGCGGCCTGTAAATTGATCAGCGTGCGGTTGACCAGTGGGATCTCGCTCATCAACTCGTTGCGAGCGAGCACTACATCCACGTCTTCCGTGTGCGCCGAATGCATCAGCGCTTCCGAGAGTCGCTTTTGCAGGCGAGCACGCTTCTGGTCGGTGCTGTGTGTAGCCAGCAGGTAGGCGCCAAGCACGAGGAAGAGCGCAAACACGAATACGAGAAACGATATGATCATTTTGACTAGTCCTCGAAGAAGACGCGCGGCAACTGCAAACCGCAGGCTTTCAACCGTTCGGCAAACCGCGGCCGAATTCCCGTCGGCCGGAAGCGTCCAAGCACCTGGCCCTGAGAATCGACTCCGGTTCTCTCGTATTGGAAGATCTCCTGCATGGTGATCGTCTCGCCTTCCATGCCGGTGATTTCAGAAATGGACGTCACACGACGCGAACCGTCAGACATGCGCGCGACCTGAAGCACGAGATTGATCGCCGCCGCAATCTGCTGCCGCATAGCACGATCCGAGAGCCGCATACCCGTCATCTGGATCATCGTCTCGAGCCGCGACAGCGCATCGCGTGGAGTGTTTGCGTGAATCGTGGTCAAACTGCCGTCGTGACCAGTGTTCATGGCCTGAAGCATGTCGATCGCTTCACCACCACGAACCTCGCCGATCACGATGCGATCGGGACGCATACGAAGTGAGTTGCGAACCAGGTCTCTCTGCGTCACCTCACCACGGCCTTCAATGTTGGGCGGCCTCGTTTCGAGTCTGACGACGTGCGGCTGTTGCAGTTGAAGTTCGGCAGAGTCTTCGATGGTGACGATGCGTTCGTTTTCAGGAATGTAAGCCGACAGCGCGTTGAGCAGCGTCGTTTTACCGGCGCCCGTACCACCTGAAATCAACACGTTCAGACGCGCGGTGACGACCATCTGAAGCATGTCGGCAATGTCTTTGGTCAGCGCTTTGTTCTCGATCAACATCGCCATGCGCAGCGGATCGGCGCCGAAACGCCGAATCGAGACGACTGGTCCATCGATCGCAAGCGGCGGGATGATAGCGTTGACGCGCGAACCATCCTGCAGGCGCGCATCGACCATCGGCGACGACTCATCGATACGACGGCCCACTGACGACACGATGCGTTCGATAACCCGCATCAGGTGCTCGTCGTCTTTGAACGTCACCTGGGTGCGTTCGATCTTTCCGCGTCGCTCGATGTAGATCGTGTTGTGTTTGTTAACCAGAATGTCGGAGATAGTCGGGTCCGCAAGCAGCGGCTCGAGTGGTCCAAGTCCAAAGAGTTCGTGCTGAACGTCGTTGACCAGTCGCTCCCGTTCGGAAACGGACAACGGCATGGCTTCCTGGGCAAGCACGCTTTCGGCCAAACGCGAAACTTCCGCATGGACCTGTTCCGGAGTAAGACTCGACAGCTTGGTCAAATCCATCCGGTTGATCAGCGTCCGGTGCAGACGCGCTTTCATTTCCTGGAACGAATGTTGACCTGTGCCGTCTGATCCGTTCGGAGGGACAGTGTTGTTGTTTCCGATTAATCTTTCACGTAGTGCCATGATGTTATGAAGGTGCGGACAGGCGCCGCTTCGTTAGCCCTTTTCCATTGAGGTTTGAAGTTTGAACTGCGACGGAGCCGGCTGCTTTTTGAGCAAAGAGCTCCAGAAAGATTTGCGCTTCGATACGTCGATTGGCGCGACCCCCACAGACATCTGCTCGGCAATGCGTCGAATCTCGACCGCGATTTTTGACGTGGGGTCCGCCTGGACCAGCGGCGTACCGAGATTGATCGAACCTACTGCCGTCTGGTAGTCACTGGGCACAAAACCCACACACGGTTCACCCAGAAATTTTTCGACCTGGCGCAAATCGAGGTCGATCTGCTTGCTCCAGCGATTGACGATGATTTTTACCTTCTTACGCGGGTAACCGAGCTTGTCGAAAATCTCGAGCGCTCGTTGCGTGCTGCGAATAGCCGGAATGTCGAGGGTCAAGACGAGAACGATCTCGTCACACTGGTCGAGGGCGGCGAGTGTGATGGAGTCGAACGTGTGCTGCGGGTCGAGCACGACGTAGTCGTAGTGTTCGCGAAGTTTCTGCAACACCTCGAAGATGTGTTGCGGTTCGATCATGTCGGCATTATCGGCTTCGCGCGGAGCGGCTAGCAGTGACAAGTGTTGCGAATGCGGCGTTACGAGACTATTGATCAGCGATTCGTCGAGACGCTGGCGTTTCTCAACCATATCGGCGATCGAGTACTTGGCTTCGAGCCCGAGAAAGAGCGGCAGGTCGCCGGCTTGAAGATTCAGATCGACGAGAATCGTTTTCGAAGCTGTTGCAGCGGCGAGGTTAGTCGCTATGAAAGAGGTGCCGCATCCACCCTTGCTGGAAAACACTGCCACCATGCGGCCTTTTCTGGTTGGCGTTTCAACTGACTTGGTCAGCACTTCTGAAACGCGATTGAGCACTGTGCGGAGCTCTTCGCTGCTAATCGGAATACGCAGAAACTCACGCGCACCGGCGCGCAAACTTCTCAAGATCATGTCGGGCGAAGCATCCTGCGCCGCTGAGATGAGGGCGGTTCCCGGACATTCTGCGTTCAGGCGTTCAATGAAATTGACTGCCTGATCTGAATTTGGACCAAGCGCAATGATTGCGGCTGCGGGCTTGAGGCGAACTATCTCCTCGTAGAGCTGATCGGCATCGTTGCCGCCGGCGAGAAGTTTCACGCGCTCTTCAGCGGACAGGGCCCGGCGAATGTCTTTGAAGTTTTCGAGTCCGGTGCTTAAAACAACTACTGAAATTGGTTCGGTCATCTGGTTCCTCGTGATCGTTTTTCGAATCCCACTGCCGGCGGCTCTAATCTGATTTGGAACTATGGACAGAGTGCCTGGGGGTTACGGTAGGACCATCGCGATACTGCAAGGCCGGCTCCCTCCGGAGCGATGTTAGAAGGCTGGTGCGCGCGAGCGCATACTACTGGCGCCACCAGGCAGCGGATTCGAAAGTTGAAAGATCAGTGTTCACCCGTCCTTGCTCACAGGTACTTGAGCACCGTCTAAATGTCGTTCGGAATAAAACCAATGCATTCGCCTGTAAGCGTCGTGGAGTACTTCGGCATTGTGATCGTGGTGCCAACAATCGGAACGACAAACTGAAATTGATAATTCTCGACACTAACCGTGACTGTCCCGTGGTTTAGTGCAAAATCCGAATAAGTAACCGTTACGTTAGCGGGAGTGAAATTCGGAACTACCGGATCGCTGCCGCCCGCGGGATTACCATAGACGACTACGTTCTTCACCTCGGTGACACTGTCCTCTGAATGAAGTGTCGCGTACCGTGCACCACGTCGCGCCGCGTCCGTTAGGGCGTTGTGCACCCACAGCGCGCGGCCGAATTCGATGACCCCAAACACTGCCGTCAGTAACACTGTCGCGGCGATCGCAAACTCAACCAGCGTTGCGCCGCGCTGATTCGCTTCGAACAGTTTTGTGTGCTTCATGATCGTGCCCCTTATTAAAGTGGGGGAGGTTGAGTGATCAAATAACGCATCTTGACACTCGGTTTGACATCAACATTCATCGAGAAGTTCTTCCCGAGAAGCGCTCCCAAATCAAAGATCGGTTGATGCTTGTAACCAACGATTTCAACCTTGACTCTTTCGGGAACGAATGGAATTGGTCCCTCACGAGTGATCGTGATGTTTTTATCGAGATCGAGGCCCGGTAAGATCGGGGAACCAGTGCCGGCCGTGTTGCCGTATACAATGATCTTCCTGGCGGTCGTATCCTGAGAGCCGTCAGTCTCCATTTGAGTCATGCTCAAGTAACGAGCGCCGGCGCGAGCAGCCTTTGCCAAGGTCGTATATTCGTAGAAGTAACGTCCAAACTCAGCAGTCGCTGCGAACAACATCAGGAAGATCGGTATGACTATCGTCAGCTCCACAAGCTGGAGACCGCTCTCGTCTCTTGCGAAACGCTGCAACAGAAATAATCGTCTCAAGCGGCGCCGGCTTCGGATTCTTCGGATTCTTGCGTGCATGATTTCACCTACCTGTAGAGAACTGGAACAGTCAGGCCGTCCATTCCCGCACCGGCCCCAGGATCGAAGTAACTGTCACCAGCGAAGATGGTGTCAGTTATGTACTCGGCTTTGAGTACACCACCGGAGCCACCACCTATAGAGGTCTGCAGAAAGAAAACACCGAATCTGTCAACCACGATCGTGTCTCGACCTTCGCCCGGAGCTTCCTTGGCGATCGGCATAAAAACGACCCGCCGATCAGCAATGCCCGGATGTGATGGCGCCTTGAAACCGGATTTGTTCTTGTATTGCAGGTAATTGATGCCTTCGGCGATGTTCACATCCGGAGGCGAGAGCGCCGGGGAGAGTCCTGAGACGTAAATATCAAATCGAGTGTTAACTCCCTGACGAATCGCACCGGAAGTCACGCCCGGCTTCGTCTTAATCACTTGACCCCGCTTGACACACCAGTCGACGCCGTTCGCCATTCCCTCACGGTCGCCACTACCACCTGACTGTATCGGTGCAAGCAGTTGGTAGTTTCCCGGTGAAACCGCAGTTCCTGGCTCGAGACGAAATGTGTAAACGCCACCCGGGTGGATCGGATCCGTTGGATAGTCGAGCACAAAGGCCGGCAGCCACGGGCAAAGCATGTTGATTGTGACGGATTTCCCTGCCGTGGCTGTAGCTGAAAGATTTTTGCTGCTTCCCAATACCATCGCAGCGAAGGAAATACCAACCGGCTCTGCCGGCGTAGTGACTTTCACAAAACGGATGTTGACCGGAGACGACGCGGCCGATCCCTCGCTCATGTATGGACCATCGAGGTTTACGGCAAACTGGACATTTGCCCGGGGGAAGCTAACCACCGCCTTGTTGAAGTTGTAGCCATTCATCACCTTTACGGCGCGGTCGGTGGCATCGGTGATACCCGGTGCTCCCCCGGTCAAACCGGAGACCCCGGCCAACGCCGCGGCATCCGCGGCGTTCTGCAACTCGTTCTTTGTCAAATACAACCTGCTGATATCGATACCCAAACCAACTGCCAGCAGGATCGCAACCATTCCGATTGCAGATGTAGCCAGGATTGAACCTCTTTCCCCTTGTCTCTTTCCTACTCGTGATCTCTTCTTCATGTTTCCCCCTCTTACGTTCGAATGGTCATCGGCTCGAGAAGAGGTTTACCAGGGCCTGACAGAGATTGGATTCGAATCCATCGTCACTGCTTTGGCGACTGGCAGGGCAGGATTATTGTTGCGAACACTACCGACAGCGCCGGTGCCGCTAGTCGTGGTTTGAGTAGCACCGTCAGCAGCCTTGGTCTTGGGTTCTTCGACCTTGGACGGAGCTGCTGCTGGAGTTTGTTCTTTCTGTCCGGAGACTTTGTAGCCGCTCTGGCCCGTGACGCCTTCACCCTTCGGTTCGACACCCAAAGGTGAGCCGTTCTTCAGACCATCGATGCCCCGCATGTTCGGCAGATCGTCTGGACTGACTGGCTTAACCATTACCGCGGTTACGATGAACATCAACTCGGTCTCTTTCTTCTCGAATGTCTTCGATTTGAAAAGCGCACCGAGAACCGGGATGTCGCTAACGATCGGAATACGCGACAACGTCTTGGTTTCCGAGTTGTCAAGCAAACCGGCGAGCGCGAACGACTGACCATCGCGCAGCTCAACACCAGTCTTGGCGCGACGAGTACGCAATGCGGGGATGACGAAATTGTTGAAGCGAACGCCGTTTGCGAAGTCGATCGTGGAAACTTCCGGTTCGAGTTCGAGACGGATGTGGTCTTCGTCGATGATCGTCGGTTTGAAGTTCAGGCGGACGCCATATTCTTTCCAAACGATGGTGATACCGTTGTTGCCGTTTCCAGTTTGGAGAACCGGTACCGGAAACTCACCACCCGCGAGGAAGCTTGCCTGCTGGCCGTTCATCGCGATCAGGTTTGGTTCCGCCAACTCACGGAAGGCGCCTTCCTGACGCAGCATGCGAAGGAAAGCTCCGGTGTTGATTTGTCGATTGAAGATAAAGAGGTTCATCGCCGGCTGGATCAGAGTCTCAATAACAGCGCCGGCTGCGCTGGTCGCGATATTATCGACACTGGTTGGACCACCACCGCTATTGATGTAACCGCCTGTACCACCCTGCGGCAGAGTTGTGAACGAGGTGCCGTAGTCACGCAGTTTGTTGCGATTCACTTCTGCAACGCGTACTTGAAGTTGCACTTGCGTCGCATTGGAGATCGGCGACGTCAGCATGTTCACAGTTTTAAATCCCGCAGCTTCGATAACACTTTGGACCTGGGCGGCCGTCGCAACGTTCGCAACGCTGCCGGAGATCACGACGGATCCGTTGGCCTGGCTCAGCCGAATGTCGTCTTTCGGAAACAGCGCACGGACCTGCGAGTCGATCAGTGAAAGATTGGCACGGACGTAAACGTCAAACGTCAGGTACTGTCCGCCGGTCTGCTCCCATGCGATGAAGTTGACCTGACCGAAAGCTTTACCATTCACGAGCACCTGGTCGGGGGTGACGAGAATCGCCTCGGCGATGTCGGGATTGGAAACTGAAAAGCGTCCGACCGGACGATCGAAATTGATCACGCGCGACTGGCCTACAAGAACGTTGACGGCGATAGCCTCTTTGTTCTGGCCGAAAGACGCCTTATAGGAGTTTTCCTGGGCGTGCGCGATGGAAGTTGCAAAAATTGTAATCAGGGACGCCAGCAATAAACTCACTCGGCGTGAAATTCGGGAACGGCTCTGCATGATCTTATGCTCCTTTGTTTCTAGCGATCGTCAATGCGATCAAACTTTCTGGGTTATGGAAATTCGACGCTGCGCTTCTTGGCGCCTTCGATCATTTCCACTGACGTACGCGGTGCAGGTTGAGGAGCTGGGGCTGCTGCGGGTTTCGGCGCAGACACTTGCCGGCGCATTGGTTTCGCTTCCGACTTCGGTTGCTCACTCTTGAGTGAACCCGGCTCGGGTTGCGGCTTGGCAATATCGCCACCTAACAGGTTGCGCTTGTTGACGCCCGGCGTCTGTTCGTCGCTCTGGTCTATCTGACTGCGCATCACGAGTTGCAGCCTGCCTTCAGAGGACGCGAGTGCGAGTTTTTCTGCCTGTTCGGGAGTGACCTGGAGCGTGACTGCCTTGACGCTGTTGGCTTCGCGTTCATTCTCCGGCTTGTCGATGTTCTGACCGTTCGCCAGGACCTTGATGTTCTGCAACACGATCTTGGAAACCGGATCCGTGTGGCCGGAACCTTCGCGCGGATCGATCGTGACAACTACGTCGACCAGCGTGCCCGGCTGAATGAATCCCGAGATGCCGGCGGCATCGTCGACCTTAACGGTCATAGCGCGATAGCCTTCCGGTATGATCGCCGAAAGACCAGCGGCCGTACCTTCCGGCGCCAGTCGCGCTTCTGTGATTGGTTCGCGCGCGGCTATGTTGACGACTGCGACGCGGCCAGCCAGTTTTTCAGTAGAATCAAATGCTCCGTCGGGAGTTGATTCCTTTGGAAACTGGACCATCGTGAGCTGCTCGGCCACGATCTTGCTGCCGATTGGAATCGTGACTTTCGCCACGGCTACCTTATTGAGGTTCTTGGTGAAAGCCTGAGCGCTCGATAGGTATTTGCTTACTGATACGGCAGCGAGCACTCCAAACATCAGCGCCCCTACCAACACGATGAAGAAACGTTTGTTTCGCATGAGTCAACTCTCCGTTTTCGCCCGGGCCTTGCCCGGTCAATAGCCGCTAGGTAGCCGCTGTTAAGGGTGAAAAATCGCGGTCGCGATAATGGCGCCGATTGTGATAGCCGCACCGTACGGAATGGTGAGCTTACGATCAGCGGGGACAGTGAATTTCGGCATTTGCCAACCGGGCAGCAAGCCCAGGAAGATTTGCAGGACGCGATGTAACGTGGTCCGCAAAACTCCACAGCGCACCACCACAACCACGGCCAGCAAACCACCAGTTAAAACGATTACGAGAAACGTAGGCAGAACAAGGTGAGCACCGAGCAACGATCCGATGGCGGCAAAAAGTTTGACATCGCCGGCGCCCATTGCTCCGAACACGTGCAACATGAACATCAAGATAAAGGCCAACAAACATCCGCCGATGCTGTTGAGACCACCGCTGACGCCTTCCAGCACGAAGTTGGTCGCGAGGCCGCTGATCAGAGTGGCAAGTACGATTGGATTAGGAATGCGGCGATAGCGCACGTCGTGATAAATGATCAACACGGCGAGCGGAATTAAGAAGAGTTCGACAAGTATTGTGGTTGGGCTGAGCATTCGATCAAAATGCGAACGCCCCCGACATGCGGGGAAGACTGTGGGCGCCCTCGTGTAGTCTTAACTTCACAAGGCGCGCCAACCGGACACCTGGGACTGTTTTGAGTTAGCCGGTAGCAGCGAGACCGCTGCTGCCGGCCAACTAAAACTTTGAAGGTATTACTGACCGATCGTGTCGGCGAGAGACTGGATTCTCGCTCCGATGTTCGTACCCAAAGCCGTGAAAGCCAGGACACAAGCCAGTGCTATCAGCGCTGCGGCGACGGCGTACTCGGAAAGTTCAAGACCAGTTTCATCACGTAAAAAGCTCTTAATCATTTTGTTGCTCCTTTTGGCTTCGATTAGGCGTTGTTGCTCGAACGAGCGGACAACTGAATGCGGGCCTGCGAAGACTGTGAAACAGCATTCGGCGTGCGGCGCCCAAAACCGTTGATTCCACTGAGAACAGCACTAGACAACGTCAACAGCACTAGTAAGACCTCGTTATCCCTGATCCCCGCGGTCTTGATGCTGACGAGAATCGACAGCGCCAGGAGCGGAGTGGTGACTGCGAGCATCACTACTGATGTTAAGTTTCGCGTGGTGTTAGTCTTCATTGGGTTTGTCTGCTCGACTGTTGATGCGATGCGATTTGCTTCGCGACGAGCATGACGTTTACAACCGGTGTGCCAGTGGTCCAACTGCGGTTTTTCGGGACTTCGCGATGGATTTGTAGCCTGCGGTTGACAACTCCGCGTGGTCCAGGTGAGGTGGGGTGGGGTTGTTGGACCATGAAGCGGCGTTTTCATTGGCGATCATCGTTGTCGCCCGCAGGCGACAGTTAGATTTCCCGCGCAAAGACGCAAAAAGGCGCAAAGAAGAAAGCTTTAGAGTTCTTCTTTGCGCCTTTGCGTCTTTGCGAGGGAAAATCTTTTACGCTCGGAATTGCATGCCGGGCTCCGTGTCTTCCTGTAGAAAGTCTCCGATATCGATCGCGAGTCGCTTCAGCTTCTTATAGAGCGTCTGTCGCGACCCAAGCCCAAGCGCTTCACTCGCTTTCGCGACGTTACAGTCGTGACGCCTCAACGTCTCCGTAATCACGCGCCGTTCGTAACTCTCGAGCAGCTCGTCCAGCCGCTCCGCCGTGCCTTCCGATTGAGCGGCCAGCGGATAGATGCGCGGGCCTATGTTTGCCGGTCGAATGTAGCCGTCGTCTTCGGCGTACAGGACCAGCCTTTCAATCTCGGCGGCGAGCTCGCGAATATTCCCCGGCCACGAATACGTTTCGAGAATCTGGATCGCCTCTGCCGTAATTCCAGAAATGGGCCGCTCGTTCTTCCGCGCGTAGTGACTGATGAAATGCGAGATCAGCGTCGAAATATCTTCGCGGCGTTCTCGCAGAGGCGGCACCTTCAGGGTCAACGTAGCGATTCTGTAGTAGAGATCCTCGCGAAAGAGTTTCTCGCTCACGAGCTTCTCGAGGTCTTTATGCGTCGCGGCAATAACGCGCACGTTGACTTTGCGTGGCGCACGCTCGCCGAGCGTGTGAATCTCTCCTTCCTGGAGAAATCGCAGGAGTTTTGGTTGCAGTGGAAGTGGCAGGTCGCCAATCTCGTCGAGAAAGAGCGTGCCATTCTCTGCTGAGCGTATCAGTCCTGCCTGGTCTGACATCGCGCCCGTAAACGTTCCGCGGCGATGGCCAAACAACATGCTCTCGATCAGTTCGGCAGGCACGGCAGAGCAGTTGAACGGAATGAACTCGCTTTCAGATCGCCGGCTGAGGCGATGAATCGCGCGCGCGATCAGTTCCTTGCCGGTTCCGGATTCTCCGGTGACGAGGATCGTGGAATTCGAATCCTTGATGCGCTCGACGTTGCGCGCCACTTCACACATCGCGCGACTGCTGAACACCATGCCGGGCAGCGAACTGATCGACGCCATGCTTACCGGCCTGGTCGCAGTTGCGAGACCGTTTCCAGACGACTGATGTGAATGGGCCAGGTGCGCTACCTCGCTGAGCGCGTTCAAATCTTTGGCCTGTTCCGCGGTTAAGGGACGCACACAGCGACCGTACAGTGCTGCGCCTTCGCGGGTGCCTGAAGGTTGAGCGAGCAAAAGACAGATTGCCTGGTCGCCCTCTTTTGCAGGTTGCGGCCGGCCTTTGCTCGACAAGATCTCGGCAACGGTGGTCTCGCCTGTGGCGATCTCCTGATCTTCGAGTCCCTCGACCCAACGGAGTGTCGGTTTACCTGACTCGGATGTGGCCCAGATGGATAAACCATAGGTCGGAGCAGTCGCCTCCACCATCAGACTCATCTTGATCATGACCTCGTAGAGCAGATCGGGCCCGCCGCTCGCGGCTTCGCAAACGGCACGAACGATAGAGGTGATCGGTAGCTGGGACGACTGCGAGTCGGAGGCGGGGGCATCCTGGTCTAGAACCGAAGAGTCAGACATCAACACCCTTCCTTAAAGAATGTGCTCGAAAAAATGCTGGATCCTGTTGTGTGTGTGAGAAGCCGCGGGCGGGGCCGATCAATCCCGCAGGCCTAGGAGTCTAGTTACCCCAGCCGTTACTGTCAACAAGTTTTAACAAACGGCAGCGCTACGTGCCTGCCAGATCGTGCTTGGACGAGGTCAGTACCGCAAACGCGGTAGCGTCGGGTGCGCCCAGAACACAAGATATTCGTGGAAATGTGGGATGCTCACGTCGACCCGACCCTACCGCGTTGCGGTACTGACCTCATCCAAGCATCATCCGCTCTTACAACCTGGCTTGCTCGTCTCTTTCTGTACGCCGCCCGTTCGCCTTAAGCGCTCTTAGTTCAAGTAAACGTTGAACTTACGCATTTAAATCATTGAACGAAAAAACCTTTACACCGCTTAAGCACGATGCTACATTCCGGCCGTGGTGCCGCTAAGTTCTTGAGCACCAACAAATTGACAAACCGCAAAGCACATTTTGTTGGGGCTGCTGGCCATGAGATGCCAGATATCTTGTGGGTAAACCCACATGTTGATTTAAGCAGCCTCTTAACTTGAGCGCATGACAATCTACTCGGGTCATGGGATGGCACGCCGTCGATAACGGACGCCCTTCACCTTTGCCGCAAGTGGCATGGAGTTGAACGTACGAACCTGAGCGGAATCCGAAACGGCAAAGGATTGGGAGGTGTGAGGTGAGCAGGGTAGCTAATACATATTGGGTTGACGAACGAATCCAGTCGCAGCGTGTTTCGCCGCGCGCGGGTGGTTCTTTGGCTTCAGTGCAACAGATCTCGATTGACATTATCGGAACCCGCACGGAGGTGCGGAGGCGCGGGGGAATAATTCCCTCCTGGGTTGTTTTTGGAATGATTTTGCTGGCCACTTTCGCTGTTTGTGTGACCGTCAACATGCGGACACACGCCAAAGTTCAGATTGCGGCACAACAACTGAACACGATGCAAACGGACGTCGAGGCTTTGCGCACTATCAATACGACGTTAAAGGCCGAAGTGCAAAGGCTTCGAACGGATCCACGGGCCATCGAGCTGGCGGCACGCTCCCAGCTCAACATGGTTCGCGCTAATGAATATGTCGTACCCGTTGAATGATTCAGTTCATGACGGAGGAACCGGTATCTATGCCTGCCCAAACCTGCCCAACAGTTTTCTTCTGCTCGATATCCACGCAACTGGGTTAACCTTCCAGTAGGCGCGGCTGTGACTGCCATCGCAGCCGCGCTCCCCTCTTGTAGCCACAAAAAGCACAAAAAAGTTGAGGGCCGCCTTTACTCGCGCAGCCTCAAACGATAAAGCACGTAATCACCCACGCGCTCACCAGTATCGCGCTCATACCAGCGATCGAGGTTCGTAAGGTCAAAGTTGTCTTCCGCGAGCAAAACCGCATAAGCGAGCGGTCGTTTGAGGGCCTCTTCTCTCGAAAATGAGCCAACGTAGGTTTGGTACTCGCGGATTGCTTGTTCAATTTCCTCGTCTTTAATCGGTTCGAAATGGAGGTTCAGACCAGGAATAATCCGTTCATGACCAAATATCGCAGCGCGCGCGTACTTTAGACCGACGTCCCGCGCCGATCCTTCAAACGGTTTCTGTAAAGCCGATCCATCTACCTTTGAGTAGTAGAGATGCATGTAGAGGAATTCCTTCCGCTCTGCTGGTGAGACGTGCCCCAAATCGAGACCTCCGATATCGAGCAGGGTTCCCTGGGAAGTCCAGGTAGGTAGCCACGAATTCACCGCGATGTACGGCGAAAAGACCAACGGCGACGGCTTGTTGGGCGAGTCTGCAAATGTACCGTCCGCTTTTGACAATTCGTTTAGTCGTAACAAAACGGGAATCATCCGCTCATTATTAATAGCTAACGGAACGAACGTCAGCCGCGCCGGTAAACCCACTTCTATCATTCCCCACACAACCGAGATAGCGGCGACCGCAAGCAACAAACGACGCGGCACAGGTTTCCTGAGGAGCGCAACAGCAATAACCACACCGACCAGTACGGCGTAATTCAAGATGAAAGTCTCGTAGTGGTACGGCTGCATGGTCCATCCCGTTATAAGTTGCTGATTGAATACGGCAAATGGAACCAGCGCGAGAGAGGCGGCGAAAATCAGGTGAGAATTGTTGAGCTCGATCTTTTTGCGCCGAACCGCCATTCCAATCGCGATTAAAATGAGCGCCCCGAGGATCTCGGGAATACGTAACAAGTCCGGCCGGTGGGTTGGAATAAGCGACTGCTGTTCGTCGATGTTAGCGGCTCGATGTGAAAGCAGGTAGAGATATGGGCCAAGTGCGAGTGCGGTGATAGCTCCGATCGTAACCAACACGCTCAGAACTCTTCGCCATTCCGGCCTGCGAAAAAGAATCCAAAGCAACCCGATACAAAACAGCCATGCCAGGGCCGCGGTCCATAAGTAGAAATAACAAAAGACAAGGACTGCAAGAACTACCCCAGCAAGTAATGCACGTCTCCTAGCGGTGCGTTTGTCCTGAATAGTCAATGCTTGCCAAACCAGCAGGTTGAAGACAAAGAACAACGAGAATGCGGCAGCCGGCTGGTATCTTCGGAGAAACGGGAATCCCGGAACCAACAAACTTGATTTCGCTAATATTCCGAAGAGTCCCTGACCTCCGGCCAGGCCGCCGAAACAGAGCACGAATAAAGTGCCAACCGCGGATAAGCGAGGCTCGCCTTCCAATGCGTCGAGAAGCCAAAACACGGATAAGCTCGCAAGCAATCCCGCGAGGCCGAGGAGGATTATGAAAACGGTTGCGGCTGATGAACCGGTTAAGCGCGCCAGGTATGAGACTGCATAGGCAGGGATGAACTGAATCGAGAAGGTTGATTCCGGCAGTCCGACGTTCTTGTCCTGGCCGGTGAAAGGATCGTAACGCCGGGGGCGTCCATTGATCAGCGCATTCGTGTAGGCCGAATAGACAGATTCGTCACCGTGAAGACTTGTGTACGCTCCCTGCCAGTCCTTACCACGCACTATCCAGAGGTGGATCTGAGGTAGCAGCGACAGCAGCACCATCAGACTCGCCACCAAAGCACACCATTTCCATTTGTCTGTGTTGGGGGTTGGAGTATTCACAGAATATCCTCGATTTAAGATAGCACGAGTAATGAGGCGTCTTTTTATTCAAATCCCAGGGTTGTCGCTGCGCTCCAACCACTGGGCTGGAATTAGCCAACGCCTTCGGCGTTTTTCAAATCTGTACCTTTGCGCCTTGGCGTGAAAATTAATAAGATTCGAGGGCGAGTAAATTTCAACTCTGAGAGGTTCAATGTCCGAAACAAAGGAAAGCTCCTCACCTGCTGAAACAGAGCGTGAGGCGTGGGAAGAGCAGACTCTGAAGCCTGCACTCGAGAGACATCCCGAACGCAAGAAGAGTTTTCAGACTGTCTCGCTCAAAGAGGTCGAACGTCTTTACACACCCGCTGACACCGCGGACCTCGACTTCGCTCAAGACATTTCCTTCCCAGGGCAGTTTCCTTACACACGTGGAATCCATCCGACCGGTTATCGCGGCAAGCTCTGGACCATGCGCCAGTTTGCCGGCTTCAGCACTCCCGAAGAAACAAACGCCAGGTTCAAATACCTGATGGAACAAGGTCAGACCGGACTCTCAGTAGCCTACGATCTTCCGACTCTGATGGGTTACGACGCTGACTCGCCTCTGTCAGAAGGTGAAGTCGGCAAATGCGGCGTGGCGGTTTCATCGCTCGCCGACATGGAAGTCCTCTTTGATGGAATCCCGCTCGAGCAGGTCACAGTCTCGCAAACCATCAATGCGCCGGCTTCCGTTCTGCTGGCGATGTATCTCGTCGTCGCGGAAAAGCAGGGCGCGCGTTGGGACAAGATTTCGGGAACGCTTCAGAACGACATACTCAAGGAGTACATCGCACAGAAGGAATGGATCTACCCGATCAAACCAGCGATGAAGCTGGTGGTAGATACGTTTGGGTTCTGCACGGATCACGTTCCGCGTTACAACCCGATCTCCGTAAGCGGCTATCACATTCGTGAAGCGGGCGCGACCGCAGCACAGGAACTCGCGTTTACGTTACGAGATGGTATCGAGTATGTAGCATGGGGCGTCGAAGCAGGTCTCGATGTAGATCGGTTCGTACCACGCATGTCGTTCTTCTTCAACGCGCACAACGACTTCTTTGAAGAGATTGCGAAGTACCGCGCCGCGCGCCGCATCTGGGCTCGCGAAATGAAGAACCGTTTCGGCAGTAACTATGAACGCACTCTAGCGATGCGTTTTCATACTCAGACTGCCGGTGTCTCACTCACGGTCCAACAACCACTCAACAACATCGTGCGCGTCGCCATCCAGGCGCTGGCCGGTGTGCTCGGAGGAACGCAGAGTCTCCACACCGACGCATACGACGAAGCGCTGGCGTTACCAACCGATCGCGCAGCGTTGATCGCGCTTCGCACGCAACAGATCATCGCCGAAGAGACTGGTGTTGCGAACACGATCGATCCGCTCGGTGGTTCGTACTACCTCGAAGCGCTGACCGAAAAGATGGAGCAGGAAGCACTCGAGTACTTCCGCAAGATCGATGCGATGGGTGGAATGGTTGCAGCGATCGAAAAAGGTTTTCCGCAACGCGAGATTCAGGACTCCGCTTATCACTATCAGAAAGCGGTGGAGAGAGGCGAGCAGGTGATCGTCGGTGTGAACAAGTATGCGATGACTGACGAACCTTCTGAAGTTCCAATCCTGGTGATCGATGAATCAGTTCGCACGCACCAGGTCGAACGACTCGAGCAAACCCGCGCGAGCCGAGATGCAGGCGCAGTTGCAAACGCGCTCGACAAACTCAGAATGGCAGCGAAGAAGAACGAGAACACGATGCCCGCAACGATCGAAGCCGTTCGCGTGTACGCCACGCTCGGAGAAATCTGTGCGGCGCTGCGAGACGTTTACGGAATCTACGAAGAACCTGCTTTCTAGTCCACACATGTCCACACGAAAGATAAGAGTTCTGGTCGCGAAGCCTGGTCTGGATGGTCATGACCGTGGAGCAAAAGTCATCGCCCGAGCACTGCGCGACGCAGGCATGGAAGTCATCTACACCGGCCTGCGTCAAACGCCTGAGATGATCGCGGCCGCCGCACTGCAAGAGGACGTCGACGCCGTCGGCGTTTCAATATTGAGTGGCGCTCACAACACACTCTGCCCGCGCATCGTCCAGTTGCTTCGTGAAAAGGGTATGGACAACGTGCTCGTGCTGGTCGGTGGTATCGTCCCACAGGAAGATCTGCCGCGACTCAAGGACCAGGGCGTGGCGGAAGTTTTCCTCCCCGGCACCTCTACTGAAGACATCGTCAAATTCCTTCACGCCAACGTCAAACCCCGCGATTAAGGCCAAAAAGGGCACAAAGAAACTACAAATTTGTGAACATCTTTCGTTTTTCGGATTTTATTTGGCGAAAAATGGCCGAATTTCCTGATTTTCGTGGCCGAACCTGAGAGGCATGTAGGTTGCCACTCGGAATGCGCAAGTTTCTGACGGAAGTTACTGTTCGCAGGGCTCCCCTAACACACCCTTTTCAGGAGACCAAATATTATGAAGACCAGCTACTTATCAGGACGGCTTTCCTCGGCTGTCCTGGCCTTGCTGCTCGTCGCAGTATCAGGCATGTCGGTGACGGTCATGGCTCAAACGGCCAATACCGGCACAGTCACAGGGGTAGTAAATGATGAGAAAGGAGGCTTGGTTCCCGGTGCTTCAGTGAAGATCGTGAACATCGGAACGAACGCCACACGCACCGCGACCACAAGCTCCGACGGTGTCTATGAAATAACGCAACTTGTTCCCGGCAACTACCGCCTGGAAGTAGAGGCCCAGGGCTTCTCGAAATACGTCCAGGAACCCATAGTCGTTAACACGCTCCAGCGCACCACCGTCAACCCAGAGTTGAAGGTTGGTGGCATAGGAGAAACGGTTACGGTAACAGGCGAAAGCGCGGCCCTCGTTGAAACATCAAAAACAGATGTGAGCGGAGTCATCGATCAGCGTCGCCTGGAGAACCTTCCGGTGAATGGTCGCTCGTTCGCATCACTCGCGATCTTGATTCCGGGAGCTACGCTTGAACCGTCGTTCGACCCAACCAAAGCGCGCGTGGGTACGTTCTCGGTTGGCGGCTCGACCGGCCGCAATCTCAACATCACCATCGACGGCGGCGACAACAAAGACAACGCAGTCGGCGGCATTCTTCAGAATTTCTCGATGGAAGGAATTCAGGAGTTCGCACTCTCGACCCAACGGTTTTCGGCAGCGAACGGCCGTTCGGGTGGTGCACTGCTTTCGGTCGTCTCGAAGAGCGGCACTAACGGCTTCCACGGATCCGCATTCGGTTTCTTCCGCGACGATGCCCTGAACGCAAATGCTCCGAAACTTCTATCCGAAGTGAACTCGCGTTTGTTCCCCGATCCGGCTGACATCGTCAAGCCGCCATTCGATCGACAGCAGTTCGGTGGAAGCTTCGGTGGTCCAATTAAGAAAGACAAAGCATTCTTCTTCGGCGCTATCGAACACACTCGCGAACGCGGCAATTCAATCGTGCCCGGAGTGGACCGAGATCAAATTGCGCTGCTCGAACCGTTTGGGTATAAGGCTGTCGAATTTTTGGCGCAGCCATTCAACGATACTCAATACACGATTAAGGGTGATTTCAATCTTTCCTCGAAACACCAACTGGTTACTCGGTTCGCGGGTCAAAATAACGACGCGCTAAACGATCAGGCCGGCTTCCTTATCGTTCGCACTGACGCGTCGGGAGGTAACGAGTCGCTCAATACGCTCTACAACTTCCTGGCCCAGTTGAACTCGACGTTGAGTTCAAGGGTCGTCAACCAACTCACTTACCAGTACTCTCAGTTTGACAATCGGATCAACGCCACGACTGATCTCAATCTTCTGGTGTTCCCTGACGGCATTGCTGTAGGACGCAATGGTAATGTGCCTCAGCAAACGCTCCAGAAAAAGCATCAGTTCCGAGACGACCTGACGTGGAGCCGAGGCAACCATAACTGGAAGTTTGGAGGCGACTTCACGTACGTCCCATTGCTCGGCGGATTGTTCGCATTCAACTCCGCTCCGGAGTATGACTTCAATTTCACGATTGAAGAGATCCTTACTGATCCGGTGAATTTCCCACAAGGACTCGCCACGCCAGGTACGGTGGCCGCAGTCATTCTCTCTGGTGGTGATCCCAGCTTCACTCTGCGCAGTGATCCGAAGCAGTTCGCGTTTTATGTTCAGGACGACTGGAAAGTCTCGCCACGGCTTACGCTCAATCTCGGAGTCCGCTATGACGTCGATTTAGGTTTTGTCGACAACGCTCATGCGGCCGAGAATCGTGCGTTCAGAGCTCTTCAGATTATCGGCAGCCCGTGGGCACGAAAGGTTGTCGAGGACGACAAAAACAACCTGAGTCCTCGCGTTGGCTTCGCTTGGGATTTCATGGGCAATGGCCGTTCTGTCCTAAGAGGCGGATACGGCATCTATTACGATCAATCGTTCCTGAACGTGCCACTCTTCGCGGTGCAGCAAGCGAACCCGGAGATCTATGCCACCTTCTTGAATGATGATGACAATCTAAATATCAATTCGCCTCCGCCGGCGATCCCGCGTCCGCTCACGAACCCGCTTCCGGGATCGCGCGGCAGAATGTTGGATCCCGACTTTGAGGCGCCGTACACGCAACAGTGGAACATCGGTTACGCGCAGGAAGTCGGCAAGAACTCAGCGCTGGAATTTGACTATGTTCATATCCTCGGCCTGCATGAGTTCACGGGCCTGGATATTAATCCGCGTACCGGACCACTCCACAATGCAACTCGCAACGACTCGGCGGGAAGCTTCCCACGCGTCCTCGCGCCACAGTTTGCGGCGCATGCAGCAGAGCTAATTGCCGCCTTCGGCAGCGCCGCGCCGTTTGCACGCATTTCAGTGGCCCAATCGGATGGCCGTTCGCGTTACGATGCTTTCACGGCATCGTTCAAGAAACGCTATGCGGATAAGTTCCAACTCAACATGCACTACACGTTATCGAAGTCGCAGGGATGGTTCGGAATCTCGCAAGACTTTGGTCTTGCACCACAAAGTGCTTTCGAAAAGTTTGATCCCATCAACTTTGGGCCAACTACCGAAGACGAGCGACACCGCTTCGTGTTCTCGGGCATCTTTGATCTACCGTGGGATTTTCAGGTATCTCCTATCTTCCAGGTAGCATCGGCGAGGCCTTACAGCATCCTGCCGGACTGCGTTTGCGACATCAACCGCGATGGCGTAACCAACGATCGCGATTCAGTTAGTCCGGAAGTGGATGACCAACACCACTTGCCACTAAACAACCTACGTGGTGACAACTTTTCACAGTTGAACGTGCGCGTTTCGAAGTTCTTCAAGTGGGGCGAGAATAAAAAGCTCGGCCTCTTCTTCGAGGCGTTCAATGTTTTCAACACCGGAAACTATGGTAACCAGTTCCAGAACGTGACGGGTGAGCCTGACTTCGGCAAACCAGTCAATTTCTTCGGCGCCACCGGCTTCTCCGAACCACTCGGAATTCCGTTCCAGGCGCAATTAGGCGTTCGCTTTAGCTTCTAAAGCTGGCGCCGCAAACGTATGAATGCCACAAAAGAGCACAAAAGGCGCAAAAGATTTCTTTTGTGCTTTTTGTGCCTCTTCGTGGCTTCAAACGTTTTTGCCCAGGGTAGCTACGTCATCGAAGGTAAGGTCATCCTGCCTTCCGGAACTCAGCCGCCAAATGCCGTTCGCGTCAAACTCACCTACAACGGCCGCCCAATTAACGAGACCTTCACAGATCTCAGCGGGCGATTTTCCTTTCCCGGACTGAAGGCCGGTAGCTACCAGCTCACGGCCGAAGGAGATGGCATTAACTTCGAAACCACTTCGGTCCGTGCTGAGGTTTCCGCTTTTTTCCCAGCCGGGCAGAGTTTCACCGAGGACATTCAAGTCCGACCCATCGCCCAAAAAGCGATTGCAGCAGCGGGCGTTGTCAGCGCGTTTACACAGGACGTCCCACCCGCAGCAAAGCAGGCACTCGACGCTGGTATCAAATTAGCGGAAGAAGGAAACGCTGCAGCGGCCGTCGAGAGCATGCAGAAAGCCATACAGATCTTTCCGAAATACTTCGAGGCGCACCTGCAACTCGGCAACGCATTTCTCAAAGCAAACAAATTCAACGAAGCGATCGCCGAACTCGATCTCGCGCGCGAGATCAATCCAAATGACGAACGTTGTTATCAGACGTTTGGTCTATTGATGATGAGGCAAAGGAATTTTGCCGTGGCAGTGATGGTGTTCGGCGAAGCTGCAAGATTGAATCCGTCGAATCCAACAAATGCCGTTATGCGGGCGACAGCCTTGATTCACCAGGCCGCGAACACCAGTGACTCGGCGCCTTCGACTGAGGATCGAGCGCATCTACTCAGTCGCGCCGAAATCGCTATGTCACAAGCCGCGACTCTGAGTGAGAATAAACTCAAGCCCGACAGTCTGACGGTGGCTTTGTTCTACGAACTCAAAGGCGAACCGGAACGCGCGGCTACCGAGTTGGAGTCTTATTTGAAGAAGAGCCCTCAACTCAAAAATGCGGAAGCAATTCAAAACGAGATCAAGCGGCTGCGTGACAAGGCAAAGGCAAGTAAAGCCACTCCCTAGCTGTCCTTCTTCAGAAACCTCGCGATTCCCTTCTGACAATCTTCACTCATACGAGCGATTACGTTCACGTCGGCTCCGGTTTCAAGCGCTTCGACAAACGCGAGTCCATCGATCTGATACAGAAGCGTTTTTGTCAATGCGATCGCGTGCTTGCTGAGTTCTTCAAACCGCTTGACGTACGCATCGACGTCAGAGGTGAAAGTTTCATCGGTGAATACCTGGTTGACGAACCCGATGTCTCTCGCGTGTTCCGCAGTGATCTCCTCGCCCCGTGTAATGAGTTCAAAAGCACGCTTCTCAGAGACGTTGCGTCTGAGGATCGCCATCACCATCGCCGGCACGAAACCGATTTTCACTTCCGGGTAACCAAAGCGCGCTGACGTACTCGCCAGGACCAGATCGCACGCACTCGCCAAACCACAGCCACCAGCCAGCGCTCTTCCCGTAACCGCTGCGATCACTGGAACGGGAATCTGACGTATCAACAGAAACAGATCCAACAACGAGCGCGCGTCCTCGGAGTTTTCGGCTACAGATGCGCCCGCGATCTTCTGGAGCGCTGCGAGATCTGCGCCGGAGCAGAAGTCTTTGCCTGCGCCGGAAATTACGATGGCCCTGACGCGCTCATCATTCGCTGCCTTCCGCAGACCGTCCTTGATTCCTGCAACGACAGCATCGTTCAACGCGTTCCTTTTCTCCGGCCGGTTGAGCGTGACCCGCGCCACCGCGCCATCGAAAGAATAAACAACAGGATTATCGTTATCGGACATTGCTTATAGAAGTTTCCCTCGCAAAGGCGCAAAGACGCAAAGTTAAGATTGACTTTCTGCTTTGCGCCTTTGCGTCTTTGCGAGGAGGATTCTTACGTGAACTCGACCGCCTGCGCTTCCTGATCTGTAACTTCAATCTCCATCCGCAGTAACGCTGTCGAGAAAGTCTTGCCCTGAGCGTCAGTCATCAACGACAGGGTGCCACCGCCACCGAGACTCTCGTGCAGCAGAAAATTGAGTGCGCCAAGATTCGGCAACTCGAACCGTTCAACCTCTCCAAGACAAATGCCCTTGAAGTGTTGCTTAACTCTTTCAGCCGTAACCTCGCGCACAAGGATCGGATAAAACTTATCCTCCAGCGCAATCAACCCAACATTCGCCGTATCGCCTTTATCTCCCGACCGCGCATGAGCCAATCTTGTAAGTTGTACCTTCATTTTTGTGTCTTCATTTGTGCCTTTTTGTGGCTCTCAGGTAAGTACCTCAACCACGGGCGTGATCTCCTCCTTCGGGATCAGCGCCGGCCAGTAAGCCACGATCTCTTCAACCTTCGGCCTGCCACCCGCAAAACCCGTGACGACCGGTGGCCCGGTAAGAATCAGCGGCGCAATCTCCTTTGTGAACCTCTCAACAGCACTGCGATCCTGGCCACGCACACCCACACGTAATTGAACCTCCGGAATGTCCGCGTGCGGCGCGCCCGCCAATGGACCATGCGTGGCATTAACGCCGACAAATTCAGTCAACACCTGATCGAATTTCAGACCGAGTCGATCCAGACGCCTGCGCAGAATTCGATCCGCAGCCTGTGCCTTGTCGTACGCATCGGGCCACGCGTAAACCAACGTCCCGACAGCCTTAAAGCCCGCCGAATAGCTGATCGACACTTTCAAAAACTCCGTCGCGGGTCGACCCTCGATTCCGAAGACGCGCACACGATCGCGCCCTTCGTACTCGAGCCTGACGGTCGTGAAATCGGCAACGCAATCCGGTGTAATGTACTCACGCGGATCGCCCATCTCGTAAACCAATTGCTCCTTCACGGAAGGAATGATGATCCATCCGCCAGTGCGTTCGTGTTTCGTCACGACGAATGTTCCATCCGGCGCAGCCTCGACAATCGGAAACCCGACGTCAGCAAGGTTTGGAATACTGCGCCACTCGTACTGGCAGTTACCGCCGGAAACCTGCGCACCGCATTCGATAATGTGACCCGCAATCGTCCCGGCGGCGAGCCGGTTCCAGTCATCGCTGGACCACCCGAACTCGTGAATCATCGGCGCAAGCGTCAAGCCCGTGTCGGTCGCACGACCCGTGATCACGATCTGCGCTCCCTGGTTCAACGCTTCGACAATCGGCCAGGCGCCGAGATATGCGTTCGCACTCTGAATCTTGTCGCGCACGGTCGAGAGCGGCTCACCGGTGTCCATGTTGCGCAACTCCACGCCCCGCGATAGGAGATCGTCAACACGCGACATGATGTCGTCGCCGGTAACCATTCCGATGCGCACCTTACCACCGAGTCCTAACTCGCGCGCGACATCCATCACCGCGCCGGCACAACCTCTCACGTTCACGCCACCGGCATTGGCCGTGACCTTTATATCTCGTTCGACACATGCCGGCAGGATCCGGCGCATCAACGGAACGAAGTCTTTCGCATAACCCGCATTCGGGTCGCGTGCCTTCTGTTTCTGCATGATCGACATCGTAACTTCCGCCAGATAGTCGAGCATCAGATAGTCGATTGGTCCACCTTCAACCTGGCGGACGGGTGCGTCAGGAAGATCTCCCCAGAACCCTTGTCCGGCTGCAATTCGTATTTTTTGTTTCATCAGGAATTCTGGAATCTACCAGACGCCGCACAAAAGCACAAAAAGCACCAAGGAAATAATCCTTGTGTGCCCTTTGCGCTTTATGTGGTTTGCCTAATTTCTCGGCTTAGGAGTGGGGGTTGGAGTTGGAGTCGGAGTCGGACTCGGAGTGGGACTCGCACTCGGACTTGGACTCGGCATCGGCTCACCTGGCGTTGGCACCGGCGTCGGCATGGTAGTCGGCTGCGGCTCCGGACTCGGATTGGGTACCGGAGTCGGCTCCGGCGTTGGACTCGCGGTCGGACTCGGCGTCGGCGATGGAGTTTGACTCGGTATCGGGCTCTCAGGACTCGGCATCGGACTCGGGCTCTCAGTCGGAACCGTGCTCGGCGGCGTAGTAGCCGGAGTAGCCGGATTGCTCACCTCAGTACCAGTCGCCGCGGGCATCGTTTGATTTCGTCTGTTTCGCGCGACGTTCCGCGATGGCATGAATGAACACTTCATCGTCGTGCCGCCGACAGAGGTCAATGTCAGCCGCTTGCCACTCTTTCGCGCACGCATCGAAACAACTGTCGGCGTCGTCATGGTGTCGGCGGCGCCTTTTGCCGTTGGTGCGGTTGTTCCGGTTGGTGTCGTTGGAGTCAACTGAAGAGCGACGGCGGTGTAACCACCCGTCTTCGAAGTCACAATCCGGCCGGTTCTTCCGTCGGCCAGCGTGAAGTCATTCCCGGTTATGGTCATGGTCGTATCGCCGGTTAGACCGAGTGCGTCGCAGTTGAAGGTTCCGGCGTACGTTCCCGATAGATCCATCTGCGTTGTTTGTGCCGTAGCTGTCGGCAGATCCTTCCTCACGTCGCTAGGATTTTGCGGTGGAGTTTGCGGTGGATCTTGTGCCTTGCCGGCCCAAAAGCCACCGACGACCAGCGAAAATCCAAGTGTTATCAATAAAATTATCTTCGACATGCTTCTCTCCTCCCATGATCGAACCTTGCGCGCACTGTTGCTTTCGGCGCGCTATGCACACGTTATTTAAGGGGTTTAAACCACAAGAAGGAGGGAACGATGACTTTGTACCACTCGAGCGCACAGATCTCAACCGCCAAACGCATGTTCAGATAACAGAGAGCGCGCTTTTATTAATGCTTTGCCTCCGTGTGCCTTTGTGGTAAACATGTCCCGCACAACCTAAAACCGAATTCCGAGGAACCCAATGCGACCAGAAAAATCGACTCGTTTGATCTCCGTCTTTGTTTGCGCATTCCTGTCCATAATTTTGTCGGGTTGCCAGCCCGCGCCTTCAGGCACTAACGCGCCGGGTAGCGCCGGCGCTGGAACAAAACACAAGCTGGCTTTTGTGACAAACAATCCATCCGATTTCTGGGTCCTCGCTCGCAAAGGAACTGAGAAAGCGGCCAGGGATATTCCCAACATTGAAGTCGATTTCAAAATTCCCGCCGACGGCACCGCCGCCGAACAACAGCGCATCGTCGACGACCTGCTCGCGAGAGGTATTCACGGAATCGCGATCAGCCCCGTCGATCCCAAGAACCAACAGCAGTTGATCAACAACGCTGCCAGCCAGACGCTCGTCTTAACCCAGGACAGCGACGCGCCCGACAGCAATCGCGCGTGCTACATCGGCACTGACAACGTCTCAGCCGGACGACAGGCGGGCGACATGCTCAAGGAAGCATTGCCACAGGGCGGCAAAATCATGGTCTTCGTCGGCGTCCTCGATGCGTCGAATGCGCAGCAACGCTATCAGGGTCTCAAGGAAGCACTCGCCGGATCGAATATCCAAATCCTCGACGTCCGCACTGACAACACTGATCGCGTCCGTGCAAAAGCGAATGCTGCCGACACGCTCGTAAACAATCCCGATATCGCCGGTATGGTGGGTCTCTGGTCCTACAATGGACCAGCAATACTCAGCGCTGTTAAAGAAGCGAACAAGGTCGACAAGGTGAAAATCGTTGCCTTCGACGAGGAACCGGCGACACTGGCTGGAGTTAAAGAAGGAGCGATTTACGGAACGATCGTGCAACAGCCATTCGAGTTTGGCTACCGGTCGATGGAATTGATGGCGAAGATCCTGAATGGCGATAAATCACAGATTCCAGCCAACAAACAGATTTTGGTGCCGACGATCATGGTGAAGAAAGACAACATTGAAGAGTTTACGAAGAAGGTCAACGAACTTCGTGGCAGCTAAACTTCGATGACGGCGCCAACACCAATCCTCGAGATGGAAGGAGTCAGTAAACGGTTCCCGGGGGTTGTTGCGCTCGATCGTGTGAGTCTCAGCGTTGGAACCGCCGAGATTCTGGCGTTGATTGGCGAGAACGGCGCCGGCAAATCGACGCTGATGAAGATCCTCGGCGGCGTCACGGCACGCGACACGGGTTCCATCAAAATCGACGGCGAGCCAGTCGAGATCGCCTCGCCACGCGAGGCCAGCGCACGCCGTATCGAGTTCATCCACCAGGAGCTAAGCGTACTCGACAATCTCGACGTTGCCGCGAACATCTTCCTTCGTCGCGAACCAACCAAAGGCGGCTTGCTGAAGCTGGTGGATCGCAAACGCATCTACCGCGAGTCGGACGAAATCCTGCGCCGGCTCGGCCTCAATATTTCGAGTCGCACGCCACTCGGCCAACTCTCTCTCGCCCAGCAACAACTCGTCGAAATCGCCCGGGCGCTCAGCACCGGCGCGCGCATCATCATCATGGACGAGCCAACGTCCAGCTTGACGCTCACGGAGACGCGCCGTCTGCTCGAGATCGTGAAGGAACTAAAGGCACAGGACGTCAGTGTCATTTACATCTCTCACCGCATGCACGAGATTGAAGACATCGCAGATCGTGCAGTCGTGCTTCGTGATGGGAAGAACGCGGGTGAGATTCAAGGCGGTGAGATCACGCGCGATCGCATGGTGCGAATGATGGTCGGGCGCGACCTCAAGGAGTTTTTCAAAGGCGCGAGGGCAAATGGAACTGACGGGGACCGTGCTAATGGTTTTGAGGTGCGGCGACTCCGTACGCTCAGATATCCGAAACACACGATTTCCTTTCGCGTGGCGAAAGGTGAAGTACTCGGTTTCGCAGGATTGGTTGGAGCGGGACGGTCAGAGGTAGCGAGAGCGATCTTTGGCGTCGAGGAGGCGCTGGAAACGGAAGTGACTCTCGATGGGCAGGGACTGAAAATCGACAATCCACAAGACGCGATCACGCACGGCATCTATCTTGTGCCCGAAGATCGTCGTCTGTGCGGGCTCATCGTCGACTTCAACATTCGAGAGAATATCTCGTTGCCCAATCTCGATAGTTACGCGTCGGGAAAGATCATCAATTTCAGTAAAGAAGCGAGTGCGGCACGCGACGCAATCAAAGCGATCAACATCAAAACGCCAACGCCGGAGATGCCGGCCGCGAATCTCAGCGGGGGGAACCAGCAGAAGGTGGTGTTGGCAAAGTGGCTGACCTTCGCGCCGCGCGTTTTGATCTTCGACGAACCCACGCGCGGAATCGACGTCGGCGCCAAATCCGAGATCTACGAGTTGATACGCAAGCTTGCGGCTGACGGCGTTTCAGTGATCGTGATCAGCAGTGAGATGGAAGAGGTGCTTGGGATCAGCGACCGCATAGCAGTGATGCACGAAGGCCGTCTAACCGGCGTCCTCGAACGCGCCCAGTTTAGCGAAGAAGCTGTGATGCGACTCGCGACCGGCACTGAAGGCCGGCACTGAAGGGTAGCCACAAAAAGGCACAAAAGGAACAAAAATATTTATGGTTGTACGAGTCAAATGTTCTCCTCACCCTTTTCTCCTAATGTGTGTGCTTTTTGTGCCTTTTTGTGGCCAATTCATTTTTTGAGGCGACTATGAAGAAAGAGCTTGGCATCTTTGTTCTCTTGATTGTTCTCTGCATTATCGTTTCCGTCATCAACCCAAACTTTCTGCTCACGATCAATCTCCAGAACCTCGCGCGGCAGATCGGCGCGTTTGGGATTTTCAGTATCGGCCTGGGGCTGGTGATCATGACGGGTGGCATCGAGCTGTCCGTCGGATCGTTGATGGCGCTGCTCGGCGTACTGCTGTCGATGATGTTGACCGAGTGGGGATTTGGCGTTGCCGTGGCCGTGTTGCTTTGCCTCGGTATCGCGATGGTGCTGACGCTGGGCCATGGGTTGCTGATCACGCGTCTGAACATGCAGCCATTCATCGTGACGCTTTGTGGTCTACTGTTTTATCGCGGCGTGGCTCGCTTCATCACACGCGATGAGACGAAAGGATTTGGCACGGTCGCAGGTCTCGACTTTCTTCGCTTCCTCGCTAATGGAAACCTTTTCGGCATGATACCGATGCCGTTCGTGTTGCTCATCATCATCAGCGCGATCACGTGGGTGGTGCTGCATCGCTCAGTCTACGGCCGTTATCTCTTCGCCACCGGCCGCAACCCGGAAGCAGCACGTTACGCCGGCATCGACACGAAGAACATCATCACCCTGACCTACATGATCTCCGGAATACTCACAGCAATCTCCGGCATAATCTTCGCTTTTTACACAAACTCCGTTTCACCTGCTAATCACGGCAATGCTTATGAGCTCTACGGCATCGCCGCAGCCGTCCTTGGCGGGTGCTCGCTGCGTGGCGGTGAAGGCTCGGTGATCGGGATCTTGATCGGCACCGCGCTCCTTCAGGTGTTGCGCAATCTCGTAAACCTGCTCGGCATCCCCAGCTCACTGGACTTCGCCGTGATGGGCGCCGTGATTCTGCTCGGTGTCATGGCGGATCAGATCTTCACTGAGCGCCGGATTAGACGACAAGTGGCCTTAATGCGCGAAACCAGCGCAAGTTAAAAACTATGAAACAACTCCAAAAACTTTCGCATTCTCTCCTGGTCCTGCTGGTGCTCGTCTCGAGCGCCGTTATCGCACACGCCCAACCGCCAGTTACTGTCTACACGCTCCGCAACAGCCACGGTGTCGAGACTCAAATCACGAATTACGGCGGGATTGTGGTGTCACTCAAGGTTCCGGATCGTAATGGAAAGTTTGCCGACGTGGTGCTTGGGTTACCTACCGCCCAGGACTACATGAATAAAAACGATCCTTATCTCGGCGCGATCATCGGCCGGTACGGCAATCGCATCGCGAAAGGACGCTTCACGCTCAACGGAGTCGAGTACAAACTCGCGGTGAACAACGGCGAGAACCACCTGCACGGCGGCATCAAGGGTTTCGACAAAGTAGTTTGGACCGGTAGAAAGATCAGAACCAAAGATGGACCAGCAGTGGTTCTAACCTATCTGAGCAAGGACGGTGAGGAAGGCTATCCCGGCAACCTGCGAGTCAGAGTCGTCTACACCCTCACAGAGAAGAACGAACTCAAAATTGACTATTCAGCGACAACGGACAAAGACACCGTGCTCAACCTCACGCATCATTCTTACTTCAATCTAGCGGGCGAAGGTAACGGCGACATTCTCAACCACCAGCTCACGATCAACGCTGATCGATTCGTGCCGACCGACGCGGGTTCGATTCCAACGGGTGAACTGCGAAACGTTTCGGGCACTCCTTTTGACTTTCTTACCAGCACAGCCATTGGCGCGCGGATCAATCAGGACGATGAACAATTAAAACTCGGCAACGGCTACGACCACACGTTCGTCATTAATGGAACTCCGGGCACGCTACGCCATGCAGCCACGGCGCGCGAAGCCTCTTCAGGCCGCGTGATGGAGGTCTGGACCACCGAACCCGGAATGCAGTTGTATACAGGAAATTTTCTGGACGGCTCGATAACCGGCAAGAGCGGCAAGCCTTATCCAAGACGATCCGGGTTCTGTCTCGAGACTCAACATTATCCCGACTCGCCGAACCACCCTTCGTTCCCAACGACGACACTAAAGAAGGGCGCTACTTATAAATCAACAACCCTATACAGGTTTGCCGTTCAGTAATATTTTTTGGACAGGATTTACAAGATTTTTTCATGATTGACAAGGATTGAATCCTGTAAATCCGGTAAGAATCTTGAAAATCCTGTCTCACAACGGTAATCGCAGTCGCGCTTCACAACCACGTAGCTGTTCGCGGTTCTCGAGCGTCAACGTACCGCCATGCGCCTCGGCGATCTGCCGCGAGAGCACCAACCCGATCCCTGAGCCCTCTGCCTTGGTCGTAAAGAACGGAACAAATAGATTCGCCGTGCTCGCCAACCCTGGTCCTTCATCGCGAACCCACACTTCAACCTGCCCGTTCTTCTGTTGCCAGCCGACTTCCACCCGACCGCGCGTCTCCATCGAGGCGTCGACAGCGTTGCGCACGAGATTGATCAGAAGCTGTTCGAGTTGCACATCATCACCCTTCACCATCAGCTCCGGACCCGAAATCACGTTCACAGGTAACCGCGTCTCCAGGCTCGCCACACGCGACACGAGCATGCCGATCTTCAACGGTTCAAGACGCGGTGGCGGCAGGCGCGCGAGCTTTGAATACGACTCGACAAAACGCGCCAGCGAATCGGCGCGCGAAGAGATCACGGCGAGTCCGCGGTGCATGTCTTCGCGCCAGTCTGGCGGTTCGGGTTCCCTGCCCATTAAGTCCGCCAGACTTCCCGCGACTGACTTTATCGGCGCGAGCGAGTTGTTGAGCTCGTGGCCCAACACACGCAAGAGACGTTGCCACGCCGTTCGTTCCTCTTCACGAAGCGTTTGACTCAGATCGGTCAATACCAGCAACTGGTGTTGCGCGCCGCCCTCGCGAAACGTGCTGCGACGAATGTCCCAACGCCCGACGCCACCCGGAAAAACCATCTGCATCGTGTGAGATCCTGGATCCATTGGTCGGTTGAGACAATCCGACAAGCCGAGCTCGTCGCTGGTGCGACCCAACAAACGCGCCGACGGTTGGGCCAGGAGCCTCTCACCAGCGCGATTGACAAGTTGCAAGCGCTGATCCCCGTCAAACGCGAAGACGGCGACGTCGATCTCCGCCATGACCGTGCGCAACAGCGCGGTCGCTTCCATCGCGCCGAGGCGTTGTCCTCGCAGTGTTTGACCGAGGTCGTTGACTTCCAACATCACTTCGCCGAGCGCGTCGCCTGAGAGCGCGCGACGGCCGCGGATGGAGTAGTCGCCTTCGCGAATGGCAGCGAGGATGTTTGAGAGCGTTTGCAGCGGCCGGACGATGCGCGTTCTCAGGTTGAACGAGATACCGAGCCAGAGCAGGACCAAAAGCAGATCCACCGTCCACTGGACCTGGGCGGAATAACCGTCGTACCAGAGCAGAAAGGCACACAAGCCGACGGCAGGAAAACCCGCCGACAGTGCGAGCAGGGTGATACGCCTTTCAAATTTCAGACGATGCCCGTACTTGAATTCAGGGTCGAGCGCGGAGAATGACTGTATTTGTTTCGGAGGCTTAACGGGCGTACTCACGTAGCAATGATAACCGAAGTCGGTCTTTGGTCTTAGGACCTGGGCCTTCGGTTTTTGCTCCGCTGGAGCAAAGATCTAAGACCCGAGTCCATACTTTTGCAGCCGGCGATACAACGCACTGCGGCTAAGGCCGAGGGCTTCGGCGGCGCGGTTTGCGTTGCCTTCGAAACGCGCGAGCGCTTTTTTGATCAGCAGACGTTCCGCATCTTCGAGACTCATCTCTTCGAGGCGCGCGGACAACCGCGCATCCGGAGTCGACTCGAGCGCAAGGTCGAATGGCGTCACGATGCTTCCCGGGCTCATGAGCACGGACCGTTCGATCACGTGGTCCAATTCACGCACGTTTCCCGGCCACATGTGATGTCGCAGCGCATCGAGCGCTTCGGGTGTGAAGCCCATGATCGAGCGTCGATAGCGCTCGCGATGAAGCTTCAAAAAGTGTTCGGCGAGAATCGGAATGTCCTCGAGGCGGTCGCGCAGCGGTGGCAGGCGTATCTCGACTGTGTTGAGTCGAAACAAGAGATCCTGGCGAAACTTGCCTGCTGTAACTTCGGCGTGCAGATCCGCATTCGTCGCCGACAACAACCGCACGTTCACCTTTTGCGTCTTCGACGATCCGACGCGCTCAAACTCACCCGTCTCCAAAACGCGAAGCAGCTTCGGCTGCAGATTCAGCGGCACGTTTCCAATCTCGTCGAGAAACAGCGTGCCGCCGTCAGCCAGTTCGAAACGTCCCACGCGATCGCTCTTGGCGTCCGTAAACGCGCCGCGAACGTGACCAAACAACTCGCTCTCGAAAACACCTTCGGCCAGCGCGCCTGCGTTCAGAGAGATCAGCGGCTTCGAGCGGCGCGAAGAGATCGAGTGAAGCACTCTCGTGATCACTTCCTTACCCGTGCCGTTCTCGCCGGTGATGAGTACGTTTGCATCCGCAGGACCAATGCGTTCCACGAGATTCAGCACCGATCTCATCGCGGGCGACTCGGAAACGATCTGCGGAATGTCGTTGTTGGCTTCGGAAACGCTGTCTCGCAACGCGATGTTTTCGGCTTCCAAACGGCGCCCGCGTCGTAACGCCTCCGCGAGTTCCACCTGCGTTCGCAGCACGGCCAGCAAGCGTGCGTTGTCCCACGGTTTCTGAATGAAATCGCGCGCGCCGCGCCGCATTGCTTCGACTGCGAGATCGACGCTGCCCCACGCAGTCATCACGACGACTGGCAGAGTCGGATCAGCAGCGCGTATCCGGGTGAGCAAGTCGAGCCCTTCGCTGCCTGAAGTCGTGTCGCGAGCGTAGTTGAGATCGATCAGTACGATGTCGAACTCGCGTGTATCGATTGCCTTGAGCACACCTTCAGGTGACGACGCGGTCTCGATTTGAAACCGCTCGCCCTTGAGCAGCAGGCTCAGCGCCGCCAGTACGTCCGCCTGATCGTCGGCGATTAGAATGCGAGGCATAGGTTGAAATAATGCCTGAGAACTGGAGAAACGCGAAATGCTCTCCGCGATCTCTGCGTATCTCTGCGGCCCTCTGCGTTAGAAAAAAGTTTAACGCAGAGATCGCAGAGAATTTCACTCATATCGTAACGCGATGAGTGGATCGACTCTAGTTGCACGATGTGCAGGGATCAAACACGCGAGCAGTGCGGCGCCAAGCGACACGAGGAACACCAGCACATAAGTCGATGCATCCGAGGCCGAAACACCAAACAACATGCTCGACATCCAGCGCGTCAGCACAAACGCTGCGCCAAGCCCTATCAACGCTCCGGCCACGCTCAGCGCAATTCCCTTCCCGATAACCATCCTCAGAATCGACGATCTCTGCGCGCCGAGCGCCATGCGAATCCCGATCTCCTGTGTGCGTAACGCGATGGAATATGAGATCACACTGTAGATCCCAAGCGTCGCCAGAACCAGTGCGATCGCAGCAAACACACCAAGCAACGCGGTCGTGAACTGTCGCGGCGCCGTTGTCTCTCCGATCACGTCCCTCATGACCTTTATGCTCGCCACGGGCTGATGCTTATCGATCGCCGCAACCTCTTCGCGAATCGCTCGAATCAACGCCATTCCCGGTAATCCGGTATTCACAAACACGTAGCGATGCCGTTGCGGCGCCGTGACTCGAGACGTGTACCACGCGGGGTCAGGTTGTGAATCGAGTCCTCGCGGCACGTCCCTGGCGATCCCAACAATCGTGATCCACGGATTCTCGGGGCGCGGCAATCCGAGCGTGATGCGCCGTCCGATCGGATCTTCATTGGGCCAATATCGCGCCGCCATCTTTTCGTTGATTACCGCCACGCCGGGCGCGCCCGGCTGCATGTCTTCGGGCGTCAGGTCACGTCCTTTAATTAACGGAATCTCGAGCGTCTTGAAATAGTTGGCGCCGACTAACTGCCACCCAGCCGAAGTTAACTTTGCCGGATCGAGTTGACGTCCTTCAATCGCAAATGGATCGCTTCCGGCGCTACCGCTCAACGGTTGCAACGTACCGAAGCTCGCCGACGTGTCGGGAAAAGACGCAATACGTCCCACCAGCCGGCGATAAAAATCTGACGCACGCTCCGGCTCCTGATACGCAGCAGTCGAAAGATCGATCTCAACACTCAAGACGTTTTCGCCAACGACCGGATTTGTGTGTTGCACGTGCAACAGACTCTTCACCAGCAATGCGGAACCTACCAGCAACAGGACAGCCAGCGAAACTTCAGCGACGACCAGAAGATTGTTCCAGTGTCGCGCACGTGGTCCAACAGACTGCCGCGTGCTGCTCAATACCTCCTGTAAATCGAGTCTGGAAACCGGTCTGGCTGCTACGAGGCCAAACCCGACACTGATCAGCGCCACGGCGACAGCCATAAACGCATACACACTTCGGTCGATACTGACTTCCTGTGCCCTGGGCACGATAGATGGACCAAGCAGCGCAAGCGAGTCGATTCCCCAACTCACAAACACGAGCCCCAAGGCCGCTGCCAGTGTCGCGAGTAAAAGGCCTTCGACGAATAACTGCTTTGCAATCTGCCAACGGCCGGCGCCAAGCGCGGCACGAATCGCCAGCTCCTTGTGTCGCTTTGCCGATCGCATCAGCAGCAGGTTCGCGACGTTCGCGCAGGCAATCAGCAGCAGCAAACCAACGGCGAACAAAAGCACCAGCAACGTGCGACGGCTGCTGCCGGCGACCTCTTCCTGCAAAGGCGTAACACTGATGTGCCAGCCGCCGTCTTCACCCTTTGGACCACGATAGCCGCTCAGCTCGCGCTCGAATCGCTGCCCGAGCGCGTCCATGTGCGCGCGCGCCTGTGCGAGAGTGACGCCCGGTGCGAGACGCGCCAGGACGTTCAGAAAGTATGGACCACGCCGCGTCGTCACCTGCTCACCGCTGTAATTCAAAGGTAGCCAAACGTCGGCCGGTTCACTCCACTGAAAACCGGGATGCGGAAATTGGAACGTGGCGGGCATCACGCCGATGACGTTGTAGCTTTCGTTGTCGAGCGTGATGCTCTGGTTGATGATGCTGCGGTCGCCTGCGAAGCGTCGTTGCCAGAACCCGTCGCTCAAGACGACCACGCGTTCCTCGCCGGAAGTAAACACACGTCCCGCGGCCGGCTGCGCTTCGAGCATCGGGAAGAGGTTCGCGGAAACGTAGGCGCCGCGTATGCGTTCGGGCTCGGAGCCGGTCGATACGTTGAAGCTCTGGTTTGCATACGCCGCGACCGAGTCAAACACTTGTGTTTGCTTTGTGTAGTCGTCGTACTCTGCGGCTTTTGCGCGCAGGCGTTCGATGTTGAGAGCGCGATAGTTACCCCAGATCACCTGCAAGCGATCTGAGCTCGCGTAAGGCAGCGGTCGCAACAGAA
>DATNCH010000143.1:0-5318 GCA_035571655.1 Pyrinomonadaceae bacterium | reverse complement strand
GGAAGGCCATTCAGAAACAGGCCGATCGCGAAGATGATCAACGTGCGTTTGATGATCTTGATGTAGAGGTCGCGCTTGCTGCCGCCACTCTCGACGCGTCTGGCAAACGCGAGCGGGATTGCCACGCCGACAATAAAAACGAAGAAAGGAAAAACGAGATCAGTCGGCGTCCAGCCGTGCCACTGTGCGTGTTCGAGTGGCCAGTAGATGTGTTCCCACGTGCCGGGATTGTTTACAAGCACCATTCCGGCAATCGTGATTCCGCGAAAAACGTCGAGCGATACGAGCCGGTTCGTTTCCGAAGGAATTGTGGCTGTTGGCATCGGCGGCGAATTCTAGCATCTTCGGACGGAAACTGTAGCCACAAAAAGGCACAAAAAAATACACAAAGGACTATTTAGATTTTGTGTGCTTCTTTGTGGCTTTTTGCGGCCCCTACTATTCTGTTGACTTGATCGAAATCAACACGAGCCCGTAGTCGCGCACGCGCGCCAGCAAACCGTGCAGCGCGGCCTGATCTGCAACCATTCCCGAGATGGTTGTGACGTTGTGGTTCCACGCGATGGTCATGCCCTCAAACAACTCATTCCATCTCGCGTCCAGGTAACCTTTCACCTGGATCTCATAAAACGTTTTGTCTAATTCTTTATCGGTAATCATGGCCTTATCTTTCAGCAATTCTATGCAAATACTCTCGCGCACCATCGAGCGAGATCTCGGACGAAATGAATGCAATATGGTTATCGGGTCGTAAGAAGACGGCAAAGTCGTTCTTCTTTTCGAAGATCTCACGCACACGCGAATCGATCGGAACGAGGTGACAATCAGCCAGTTCATCGAACTGACGCTGGAACTCCGCGCAAATGTCCTGCCGATCGCCGTTTGAAAACACGAGCAGGTGAAACTTCGGCGCGTTGAGTTTGTGGAAAATGTTTTCACCATTCGACAGGAAGTACGGCATCCGATCCCCCGCTTTCACGTGATCGGGTTCATCGTCTTCATGCCGGCTGAGCGCGCTGTCGCGATAAGAGATCCCGATCTGCGAGATCAGCGGGAAGAATATTTTTCTGATCGGCTCGAGACTCGTGGCGAATCCCGCCAGCGGTGGAAATATCGTCGTGCGAATCAAACCCAGCAGCCAGTTTTCGCCTGCCGCAAACTCGAAAATGCGATCGGTTGTTTCCAGAAGACGCTTGGCGTTCGCGAGTCGCTCCTCGTTGTACGTCTCGAGAATGCTCTGGCCTGCGACGCCTTTAATGACGAGCGCGAGTTTCCACGCAAGGTTGTAGGCGTCCTGAATGCCCGTGTTCATACCCTGCGCACCGGTCGGGCTGTGAATGTGCGCTGCGTCCCCTGCGAGAAAGCATCGTCCTTTTGAAAACCTGTTAACGCGCCTCGAGTGGACCTTGTAAAGTGAAAACCACCTCACATCCGAGATCTCGAGCGCGAGTTTGGCTTCATTCTTTATCTGTTGCTCGATCTCCTCATAAAGAACCTCGCCCTCTTCCTGGTTTTTGCTTTCGGGAAAGGTGCCGACGATGCGATAGCGATTCTCGCCTTTCATCGGAAAGAACGCGGTGAACACCTCGCGCGCCAGGCAAACGTGCAGCGAGTCGTGCGGCAACTCCCAGTCGATGCGCGCATCGGCAACGTAAAACAGACGCTCGAAAGTGCTGCCTTCGAACGTGAGTCCGAGACCGTGTCTGACGGGACTGCTCGCGCCGTCACAACCAACAAGATATTTTCCGATGATCGTCTGCGACTCGCCCGAGTCTCTCTTTACACGAGCAGTAACGCCCGATTCATCCTGCGAAAAACTCTCGAGCTCGGACTTCCACCAAACTTCCCGCCCGTGAGCCTGCAAGTGCCTGTAAAGCAATTCCTCGTTTTTGCTTTGTTCCAACATCAGCATGTACGGATACGCGCTGAGGCCTTTACCAAAGTTGCCGAGATGTATCTCACCACGCACTTCGCCGCCTTCTATTAAGCGGACCATATTTGCGATTTCGCCTTGTTCGATCGCGGGCTGGGCGAGTCCGAGCTGCTCGTAAATCTCGAGCGTGCGCGCCTGAACGCCGATGGCTTTCGAAAAGCGCGTGAAACTCTCGTTTTTCTCTACGACGACGAAATCGATACCGTAGCGCATCAACTGGCAGGCCAGCGAAAGACCCGTCGGCCCCCCGCCAATAATGATTACGTCCGTCTTTGTTGTGTCCATAAGTCAATAAGCTCCCTATCAAATGTCACTCACAAAATACGGCTTTCCCGCGGCGATGTAATGGCCCGAAAGATACATTTTGTGTTCTTTGGGCTTTGGTCTGTGGACTTTGTAATCGAAGATTTCAAATACACCTTTGAAATGTATCTTTCGGGATATGCGACTACACCCGCCTCTCTCCTATCTTCACCAGCGTTGAGTTGAAACACTGATTGAGCGCAGAGGAGGAATCATAAGTTGAATACGTTCAGAAGAAATCGAGTGGTCATGACGACCATTGGCTCGCTTGGCGACCTGCACCCATATATTGCCCTGGCGCTCGAAATGAAGAAGCGCTACATCGAGCCGGTTATCGCCACCAGTAATACTTACCGCAGCCGAATCGAGTCACTCGGAATCGACTTTCGTCAGATTCGACCAGTCATGCCGGAGCCGGAGACGACCGAATACCGTCGCATGCTTGACGGCGTCGTCGATCCGAATCGTGGAGCTGAATACCTTTTCAAACAAGTCCTGGTGCCGGCGGTTCGCGGCATGTACCACGATCTGAGCTCGGCCATTCGAGGCGCCGACCTGATCGTCACGCACCCGATCGTTCTTGCTGGACCATTAATCGCGCAGCAGAGCGGTATTCCGTGGGTTTCGACAGTTCTGTCACCCGCGTCGTTGTGGTCGGCATTCGATCCGTTCGTACCACCAAACATGCCGTGGCTGCACAAGGTACTCACGTACTTTGGACCATCTGCCGCGCATGCGTTCGAAAAGTTTATCAAGTTATTGACAAACCCGTGGCTCCTAGAACTGTACGAGTTTCGCGAGGAGCTTGGTCTGCCGCCGGGAGGTCACCCGTTATTCGAGGGTCAATTCTCGCCCGAACTGAACCTCGCGATGTTTTCGAACGCGCTGTGCGTGCCGAAGTCCGATTGGCCCACGAACACTGTCGTGACGGGCTTTCCGTTCTATGACAAGAAAGACAACGAGTCCGCGGATCCCGAGCTGCTGAGGTTTATGGAACAGGGTCCACGACCGATTGTTTTCACACTCGGTTCGGCGGCAGTCCACGTAGCCGGAGATTTCTATCGTGAGAGTGTGAGGGCGGCGAAGCTGTTGAAACGCCGGGCGTTACTCCTGATTGGTAATGAGGAAAACCGGCCGAAAGAGCGTTTGCCGGAAGGCATTGCGGCGTTCAATTACGCGCCGTTCGGTGAGGTTCTGCCGCGAGCTGCGGCGATGGTCCATCAGGGTGGTGTCGGCACGACTGGTCAGGGTTTGCGTGCGGGAATTCCGATGCTTGTCGTGCCGTTTGCGCACGACCAACCGGATAACGCTGCTCGTGTGACGAGGCTGGGTGTGGCACGGACAGTTGGTCGGAAGGAATACAAAGCTGAGTTCGTAGCGCGCGAGCTGAAGGAGTTGTTGCTGAATCCGTTTTACGTGAGACGTGCGCATCAGATCGGCCATCGCGTGCGTTGCGAAAACGGAGCGGCGTTGGCAGTCGACATGATTTTAGATCGACTTAACAAAGAGAGGGCGACGCGGTTTGAACTTCGAACCGTTGCGTAAATCTAAGGACGGGCGGCCACGGAGTGCCGCCCCTAGAGGAGGAACCATGAAAAATAAAATTAAAGTTGTTGCACTTGCAATCATGTTGTGCGCTGGGTCTTTGGCGTACGGCCAACAGGAGCAGAAGTTTGCCCAGGCACAAAAACAAAATGCGCAGGCGTTGCGGCAGTACACGTGGAAGTCGCGTAGCCAGGTTCGGAAAGACGGCGACGTCAAGAGCACCAAAATATTCCTGACTCGCTACGCTTCCGACGGAACGCAGGTACAGGTCCTGCTCGAAGAGGACTCCGCAAGGCTTCCGAAGTTTGGCTTGCGCGGGATGATAGCCAGGAAGAAGAAGGAAGAGGCGGCGCAGCTCATTGAAGCCTTGCAGAAGCTCGCGAAATCGTATGGCGAACTTCCGCCCGCAAAGATGCAGGAGTTCATGGGCCGGGCGACGGCCACACTCGAAACAAACGCGCCGCAACCACTGCTGCGGCTCGAGGCGAGCGACGTCTTGCAGCCCAACGATTCAATGACCGTTTGGGTGGACGCAAACACGCGCAGACAACGGCGGATCGAGATCAATTCGAGCTGCGACGCGAAGCCGGTGCGAATCGTTTCGGAGTTCAGAGATCTGCCCGGTGGTCCAACTTACATGGCGCGTTCGGTCGTGGACTATCCACACGAAGAACTGACGCTGACCGTAGAGAATTTCGATCACCAGCACGACGCACAGTCGCTGCGGGGGGAAGGAAGACAGCAATGAAAACGCAACTGGAACTTATGTACGTCAGAAACAATAACTACTTACTAACTAAAAAGGAGACAGTCATGAAAGCGGTAATGATGTTGAACGTGTTGGGTGTTTTGTTGGGCCTGTTGGTAATTCAAACGCAGGCACAAACGGTGCAGTCGGACTACGACCGGAGCGTCAATTTTTCAAGCATGAAGACGTTCGGATTTGCGGTCCAAAGACGAGGCGCGACGGATCCGTTGTCGGGCGATACATTGAACGATGCGCGTATCCGCCAGGCGATGGAGTCGCAGTTGACGGCTAATGGTTTCCGGACGGCTACAGAGACCCCGGATTTCGTGATTGCGTATCACGTGACCACGAAAAACAAGCTGAACGTACAGGACTATTCGTATGGACCACCGCGTTGGTTCGGCAGCCGCGACATCCGCGTGAACCAGTATTCGGAAGGCACTTTGATCGTGGATTTTATCGACGTGAAAACGAATCAGGTGATTTGGCGCGGGCGTGCTTCAGGGACTATCGAGCTGAAGGATGTGGAGAAGAAGATCAATAAGTCAGCCGAGAAACTCGTGAGGCAGTTTGTGAAAGACACAACAAAAAAGTCATAAGGATTCCGTCACAAAAAGGCACATAAATCCACCACATGGATAATGTGCCTTTTGTGCATTTTTGTGGCTAAACCAGAACTCTCAACGTGCGTGCACGTTCGAGCGCTTGCGTTCGGCTGTGCACGTCGAGCTTTTGATAGATGTTGCTCATGTGGCGCTTCACGGTTCCCGCGGAGAGGAAAAGCTTGTC
>DATNCH010000142.1:0-33643 GCA_035571655.1 Pyrinomonadaceae bacterium | reverse complement strand
GTTGTCAGCGCTCGATCGCCAGTCGCCCGACATCGCAATGGGTGTGGACACCGGCGGCGCCGGCGACCAGGGATTGATGTTTGGCTTTGCGTGTAACGAAACGCCGGAGTTGATGCCTCTGCCGATTCAGTTGGCCCATCTTCTTGCGCGACGTCTTTCCGAAGTACGCAAGTCAGGTGAGTTGCCGTATCTGCGTCCCGATGGAAAGTCGCAGGTGACGGTTGAATATCGCGACGGCCGGCCGTTTCGGGTCGAGGCTGTCGTCGTCTCTTCACAGCACGACCCGAATGTGACTAACGAACAACTCCGCTCCGAGATCGAAGAGAAAGTCATCCGCCACACGGTTTCGCCTGAGCTCCTCGACAAAGACACGAAGTTTCATATCAACCCGACAGGAAGGTTCGTGACTGGTGGTCCACAGGGAGACGCCGGTCTGACGGGACGCAAGATCATCGTCGATACGTACGGTGGTTATGCGCCGCACGGTGGTGGCGCGTTCTCCGGCAAAGATCCGACGAAGGTGGATCGCTCGGCTGCATACATGGCACGTTACGTCGCGAAGAACATCGTGGCCGCCGGGCTCGCGGATCGTTGCCAGGTCCAGCTTGCGTACGCAATCGGAGTTGCGGATCCCGTTTCCGTGTCGGTTGATACAGCGGGAACTGGACGCGTCAGCGAAGTCGCACTTGCGAAGCTCGTTCGCGATAACTTCGAACTGACGCCGAGAGGAATCATCGAATCACTCAAGCTGCGCAGGCCCATTTACAAGGCGACTGCCGCTTACGGACACTTCGGGCGCAATGAAGAAGGCTTTTCGTGGGAACAAACCGATAAGGCCGAAACTCTTCGTGCGACCGCGGGAATCTGAAAGATCTTATTACTAGAGGACTAATCAGACTATGAGTTCTGCACCGAGCGTCGAATGCGACGTCAAAGACATTGGTTTGTCGAATCAAGGCAAACAGCGCATTGAATGGGCTGAGCGTGAGATGCCCGTTCTTCGTCTCATCCGGGAACGATTTGCGGAAGAGAAACCGTTGAGCGGGGTCAAGCTAGTCGCATGTGCGCACATCACGACTGAGACCGCAAACCTCGCACGCGCACTGCAAGCTGGAGGCGCAGAGGCTGTGTTGATTGCTTCCAATCCTCTTTCGACTCAGGACGATGTAGCCGCGGCGCTCGTCGCGGAATGGGGAATCCCGGTTTACGCCATCAAAGGCGAATCGACCGACACTTACAACCGTCACGTGAGGACCGCACTCGATTCTCATCCTGACATCATTATCGACGACGGATCTGACGTTGTTGCGACGCTGCTGAAGGAACGCGCCGATCAGATCAAAGAGATCATCGGCTCAACTGAAGAGACAACCACCGGCATTCAACGTCTTGAGGCAATGGAAAAGGCTGGTGTATTGCCCTTCCCTTCTATCGCCGTCAACAACGCACAAACCAAGCACTTCTTCGACAACCGTTACGGCACGGGCCAGTCGACTCTCGACGGCATCATCCGTGCGACAAACATCCTGCTCGCCGGTCGCACGCTCGTCGTGGTTGGGTATGGATGGTGCGGCAAGGGTGTGGCGCTGCGCGCGCGAGGTATGGGCTCCAATGTAGTGGTTACAGAAGTCGATCCGATCAAAGCGGTCGAGGCGGTGATGGATGGATTTCGAGTAATGCCCATCGGCGAGGCTTCATCGATTGGCGATATCTTTGTGACCGTCACCGGCAATCGCCACGTCATCGATGGCGAACATTTTTCGAAGATGAAGGATGGCGCGATCGTCTGTAATAGCGGACACTTTGATCTGGAACTCAACCTCGTGGCTCTGCGCGAGATGGCTGGTGCGCCGGCGACGATTCGTACATTTGTCGAGGAGTACAAGATTCAGTCGAGTGGTCGCAGGATCATCGTGCTGGGCGAAGGCCGGTTGATCAATCTCGCGGCAGCCGAAGGACATCCGGCCAGCGTGATGGATATGAGTTTTGCGAACCAGGCGCTTTCGGTTGAGTACCTCGTGAAGAACAAGGGGACGTTGCAGCCCGGTGTTCACTTGTTGCCTGCTGAAGTAGATACCGAGATCGCGAGCCTCAAGTTGCGCGCGTTGGGGATCTCAATCGATATCCTGACCGCCGAACAGCTTGAATACATCTCGAGCTGGGAAACCGGAACGTAGCCACAAAAGTCAGCCACAAAAAGGCACAAAAGGCGCATAAAGATCTTTCTTGTGCGCCTTTTGTGCCTTTTTGTGGCCTAAGTTCGGACGCGGGAGAGGAAGTAGGTCCCGGCTGCGGTGAAGATTACCAGAGGCGACCATCCGGCCACGGACGGTCGCAGCATTCCGTAGTTTCCGAGTTGCTGAAACCCGCCGCCCACCGCCCAGTAAGCAATACCAACGACAACGGCCGCACACAGCGCGATTACAGTTCCCTTCCTTCCAAACGACACCGCCAGCGGCATTCCGATAAGAGCCATGATGATGATTCCGAACGGGCCCGCGTATTTCCTTTGCAGCGCAACAGCCAAAGCGGAAACGTCCATTCCACGTTGTTTCGCGGCGTTCAAGTAACTCTTTAAATCATTTGCGCTAAGTTGCGACGGCTTATCGATTGTCGGCCGAAACACTGCCGGCGCTTCAACTCCCGTAAAAGTCGTCTCGGCTTCAGATCGGCGTTCGACCTCCAGACCGTTCAGAGCGAGCGTCTCAGCATCCGTGATCTTCAGGACGTTGGCATCAGACCACACGCCGCTTTTCCCGCTGACTACCTTCGCAAGGTGAACGGCTTCGGCATCGAGCTCATAAATCGTCGGGTCGACGAGTTTTCCATCTTCATCAAACTCGTAGGAGTAGAAACGTCCAGTTTCGGTTGAGGCAAGCCATTGCCGTCCCGTGCGCGTCGTCGCACGCGCTTCGCCGCCGCGGATTCTTGCACGCAGTGCGTCCTGCTTCATGTTCGTTCCGGGCATCACGCGCTCCTGAACGAGCCATGAGCCGAATGCTATCGCGATCGCGAAGATGAGTCCGGGGAGCATCAACCGGTAGACACTCTGACCCGATGCCCACCACGCGATCGCCTCCTGCCTTCTCGCCAACAGCGCATAAGTCACGAGCACCGAGATCAGCATCGTCGCGGGGAAAAGTTCGACCGTGATCAGCGGAAGCAGGAACAGCAGGTATCGTGCGACAAGACCTGCACCCGCCTGCGTTGCGCCGATAAATCGCCAGAGCTCAAAGAGAGTGAAGATGTTGAAGATCGCTGCGAGCGCGACAAAGCAGACGACGAAAGTCACTGCCAGCGACCGCAAGAGCGTTGCGTCCATCAGACTCGGAAAGCCCAATGCCGATAAGCCGCGATGCGATTTTTGACGAGCTTGTGCAGCCGGCGCGGAAGACTTCTTCGCACCGCGCGACAAAATCGCACCCGACGAGATGAATGGAACTCGATTAACCAACAGAAACAGTAAGCTCAAACCGAAGACGAAGACTGTCGCGAACCATGGTCCAACATAGGGAGACACCGTCCCGACGCGTGACATCGACTCGCCGAGCAGCGAGGTCAGATAGTAAACAATCACGACCATCAGCGTCAGAAGCACACCTGCGCTGCGCCCTCCGCGTCGTATTCGCAACCCAAGTGTCGCCGCGAGGAACGAAAAGAAAAACGGCGCAACAGAAAGCGCCGCTCGCCGATTGAGGATTCTGATTGCTTCCTTTTGTTGTTCAGGCGTTCCGGAATCGGCCCGCTCACGCAGCTCTGCCCAATCCATTGAGTCCGCGTTCGTGTCTCGCTGGTTTAGTCGCTGCACGATGTCGGAGCGACCAGTGTTGATGGAGAAGCGCAACTGATCCGAACGTTCGACAATGTAAGACTCTTTATCGCCCGGCGCGCCTGGAGTGGTTTCGCTTTTGGGCTGACCTGCGGTTTTCGCAGTCGGAAACCTTGTCGCAAGCACGTCGGTCAGAACCAGTTCGGATTGTTCGCCTGACGAATCGATTCGTCCCGAGCGAGCTGTGAAGACTTCCGTAGTCTGGTCGGAGCGTTGTGCAAAAATAAAGACGCGTCCCCACGTGCCCAATTCTTTGTTGCCGTCACGCACGTAGATCACGTAGCGCGGCAGTGTGCTGAAGGTTCGCGGCTCGACTGGTGAATCGAGTTTCGCGAGTGCGCCCTGAAGCGCGATGCGCTCGAGATCGCGTGCGGCTTCCGGCGCTTCTTTCAGGTGCAGGTAGGTTGTGGCGCCGGTGAACACGAGTCCGATTAACAATGCGGGCCAGATCATGGTCCATGAGCCGACGCCCGCCGCACGCATCGCAACGATCTCGCTGTCGCTGCCCATGCGCGAGAACCCGATGATGATGCCGGCGAGCGTGGCGAGAGGAATCGAAAACGTCAGGACGCCCGGCAATAGCGCCGCGCCGATGCTGCCGAGAAGTGAGAACGGAAGGTCCGCGTAGATGACAGCCTCTGTCAGACGTGCGGCCTGTTGCGCCAACAGGATTGCAGTAAGCAGCAGAAGCGATAGAAAGAGGTACGGCACGATCGCCCCGACGATGTACCGCGGGATTAAGAAGTTTCTGCAGTTAAAGTTTCGCTTTAACATCCTCGATTCTGTTTCACGACTGGTCCAGGTCGCGCCTCACGATCCCGGGCGGATGCGTGGGATGCGCTCGAGGACTCGGCCGATGAGTTGAAAGGTCAACTCAGCCATCTCGCGTTTCGTCTCCTTCGGTACTTCCCTCGCCTCCTCCGCGAATTTCGCCGGCGCCAATCTCTCTGCGGCTCTTAACTGCGTATGCAGCCGCTTTGAAATCGCGCCTCCTCGTCCGCTCGTGCATTCCGGACAGCGCAGCGATTGATCCGTTCCCAGGTAAACCGCCGTATCACCGGTCAAAGTCTTGTGGCAGTTGGCACACGCGCGCAAGTCAGGCAGGAAACCTTCCAGCTTCAACAGCCAAACTTCAAAGTAGCGAAGCACTGAATCAAGATCTTCCGGATTCTCCGCCACGGCCTCGAAGCACGCCAGCGCCATGCGATAGAGATGCTCGTGTGCCTGATGTGGTGGTGAAAAATCGATGAGCAGGTTGCCCATGTACGAGAAGCCAGTGAGAACCGGCGCGTTCGACGAAAGGTTAAAGCGAGACTTTAAGATCTCTACTTGTCCAAACGAAACGAGCTCCTGATTTTCCTTTTCGTAGTACGTGAGGTTGATGAGCGTGAATGGTTCGAGCGCGGCGCCAAAACGATTCCTGAGTTTTCTGCAACCCTTCGCGACTCCTCTGATCAATCCCGCTGAGCGACTCAAACAGACGACAATCTTGTCGGCTTCCGCGAGGTTGTACGTGCGTAGGATCAGCGCCTCAGTTTCGAATAGAGCCATTGTGTGGCGGTCACCACGGGATAAAGTAGAGGAGCCAGCCCAACGCCAGGCCGATCACGATAAACTCGGCGAAGACTTTCACACCATACAGCCAGCGCTCACGGTCGTCTTCTTTAGTCATCGCTCCCAAAATTACGGAAGCAAGCGCAGCGAATAAACACATTACGAGGAAATGTCTCACGGCTTCCTCCCTGCTGCGATGTCGAACGCGTCAAGCATTGTCAGGTAATTCAGTAGTCCGGCGATTAATAGAAAGGTGTTGCCGTATTCGTAAGTCGCACGTGCGGCTTGCACCGGGTCGTCGGCGAAGCCGATTCCGAGCAGCCATGAGACGATGTAGAGCGCGCCGGTCCCGATGTTGGCAATCATTGGTGGGACCTGAAGAAGCGTCGACGATCCTTCGGCGGCTGAGAGGTCAAACATGTGTCCACCCATTTGCAGACCGATGAAGAAGCTGAGCCAAACGGCGCCACCCATTAGAGCTGCTCGAATCCATCGCTTTTGCAGTGCATGACCGAGGCCGGGGATGAACCAGGCAACGACGCCGATCATCCACGCGTTGCCGGGGGTCGGCGCGACCTCCTGAGCCTGCATACGTTCAGTTTTAACCAAATCAAATCCTCCGAAAAGCTAACGTGCGTGATTAAGGTTTTACATTAAAGCCACATGCGGCACAAGCAAGGCTCACAAAGAGCTTTAGCCGTCGGCATAACGACCTTTAACGTCGTACCTCAACACTCAATACAGCAGATACGGCGCGCGTAGTTCTTTAAACTCGGTGAGCCCTGCTTTTGTTTCAGCGACGATCGCGTCGAGCTCGGTTCCCTGTTCAAACGCCTCCCTGATCTTTGCGGTTCCGCTGATCACGTCAAACGGATTTTTGTCGAAGACGTACTCGTACGGCGGCACCTTCCAACGAAAATCATTCGGGTACATGTCATGCGCAAACTTCGCCATCGCGATACCCGCGACCCACGGCTCGAATGATTCTCGGTCGATGACGTGAATCTGCACCCCGCCACAACTCACGCCCGCATGCTTCTGAAAAGTCGGTTGAAACACGCAGCTTCTAAAAAACACGCCGCGCAATCCAAGCGCGTTCAGGGCTTCGGCATACGCATCCGGATCGATGTACGGCGCGCCGATGAGTTCGAACGGTTTCGTTGTTCCTCTTCCTTCAGAGATCTGTGTGCCTTCGAAATGCACCGTGCCCGGAAAAACTGTCGCCGCATCGAGCGTCGGCATGTTTGGCGAAGGCATCACCCACGGCGCATCGGTGTCGTCGTGCCAGAACTCACGCTGCCACCCAACCATCGGAATCACTTCCAAATCACATCCGATCTTAAAGTGTTCGTTGAACATCTGCGCCAGCTCGCCGACCGTCATTCCGTGACGAGTCGGCAGCGGAAACTGCCCGACAAACGACGCATATTCAGGTTCGAGGATGTTCCCCTCCATGCTCGCGCCGTTAATCGGATTCGGCCGGTCGCAAACGATGACTTTCTTCCCCAACCTGCGCGCCGCTCGCATGCAGTTCGCCAGCGTGTATACAAACGTGTAGATGCGACAGCCGACGTCCTGCATGTCAAACACGAGCACGTCCATATCCTGAAGCATCGCGTCCGTCGGCTCTCTCGTTTCGCTGTAGAGCGAATGAACCGGCAAGCCAGTTTTGCGATCTATGCTATGACCCGTTTCGATCATGTTGTCCTGAACGTCGCCGCGGATACCGTGCTGTGGACCAAACAGCGCTCGTAGCTGGATCTCAGGATGCTCGTGCATTACATCGGCTGCATGCCGGTAACCGTGGTCGACAGACGCCTGGTTGCAGATCAACCCGACGCGCGCTCCTCGAAGCGAGTCCGTTTGTTCAAGTAATCTCTCAAGCCCTAGCTGAACCGGTTGTACTAACTTTTTCATTCGCACTTCTCTCTCGAGAGTTAAAGTCATACTTGAGACTCCTCCCAATCGCAGAACTTACCCGCACAAAACTGATCCGCCATTGACGTTGAGCACCTCGCCCGTGATGTGATCCGCCCAACGCGTGCACAGAAACACGATCGGTCCGGCGATCTCTTCCGGCGTTGCCATCCTGCCCATCGGAATTGTCTTATTAATTGACTCGAGCCGCGCTTTGTCGTCCACGACGTCTTTAGTCATCTCGGTTTCGACCCAACCAGGCGCGACGCAGTTAACGTTGATCCCGAAGCCTGCCAACTCGGGTCCGAGCGACTTCGTAAAAGAGATCTGCCCACCCTTCGCCGCCGCGTAATTAGAGACGTTCGCTTCGCCGCGTTGACCGGCCGTCGAACTCACGATCACGATGCGTCCATATCGCTGCTTTTTCATAAAGGGCACGGCGGCGCGACAAACCGACCACGTGCCCTTGAGATTGATGTCAAGCGTTTTGTTCCAGAGTTCTTCAGAAATGGCTTCGACTGAATCACCTTCCCAGATACCTGCATTACAAATCAGAAAATCTATCTTTTCGAAACGCTCGATCGTTTGCTCAATCAGTCGCTCCGCCTCCTCCAATCGCGAAACATCGGCTTGAACTGCTACTGCTTTGACGCCGTGCGCGCGTGCCATCTCGACCGTAGCCGTCGCGGCTGATTCATCTCGCACGTAATTAACCGCGACGTGCGCGCCACAAGAAGCAAGCAGCGCGACGACGGCCTTACCAATACCTCTGGATCCGCCTGTGACAAGCGCGACGCGATCTGTTAAAGCGAGGTCTGATGGATTCATGCGGGCGTGGTGATGGATTCGCGTGCTGCTTTGGCCTGGTTCACAAACGACTTGAATAGTCGTTGAGACAACGCATCATCTCTCCAACCAAGCTCAGGATGCCACTGCACCGCCAAAACGAATCGATCCGGCCGCGGATCTTCAACCGCTTCGATGACACCATCGGTCGACCACGCGGTCGCGACCAGATTTGCGCCAAGCGATTCGATTGCCTGATGGTGGTGACTGTTGACTACACCGTCGAGCGTCCCGGCAATGTTTGATAACTTCGTTCCTTCCGAGAGTCTGACGCGATGCGAAGCCCTGTCGCGAGGCACGCCCTGTTCGTGCTTGATCGCGTCTTTCACTTGCGATCTGATGTCCTGAATCAAAGTCCCACCGCGCGACACGTTCAGGATCTGCATACCGAAGCAGATCGCGAGTATCGGCAGTTCCCTTCTCTCCGCGGCCTCGATCATCAACAGATCCGTTTCATCTTTGATGGTGTGGACTGATCCGAGTTCCGGATGAGGTTGTTGCCCATACCTCAGGGGGTCGACATCCGAGTCGCTTCCCGGCAACAAAATCCCATCCAACGCATCGACAACCGCGTCGACGTAGTCGAAATTCGGGATGAGACTAATCTGTACGGGAGCACCACCAGCGGCCTCGACAGCCTCGCTGTAGTGGCGTGAAAGGTAGAATCGATCAGTTGCGAGTTCGATGCGCATCGGAATGCCGATGCGGGGTCGGTTCTCCATGGGGCCTATCATAACTCAACGAAACTCTCTGCGTAACTCTGCGTATCTCTGCGACCTCTGCGTTAAAAATAAGATCTAACGCAGAGTTCGCAGAGATACACAGAGTTACGGAGAGAAGGCGTCCTTGACTTACATTCAAACGAGTTCCTATAGTCTCAGCTAAAGAAGAATGCGGAAACAAAACAATAAGGTGCGCAGCACTACGGTGCTGCTCGTACGAAAGGACGCTCGCGTTGCGCTTGCGGGAGACGGGCAGGTAACGCTCGGCGAAACCGTCATGAAAGCGAGCGCAAAAAAGGTCCGCCGGCTCTATAACGATCAGATTTTAGCGGGGTTTGCCGGCGCGACAGGAGACGCTTTCGCGCTTCTGACGCGGTTCGAAAGCAAGCTCGAGCAGTATCACGGAAACCTGGAGCGCGCGGCGATCGAACTCAGCAAAGAGTGGCGCACGGACAAGGTGCTGCGACATCTCGAGGCGCTCCTGGTTGTCGCCGATAAAAAAGCGTCGTTTCTTTTGTCTGGAAATGGCGACGTGATCGCGCCCGACGAAGGCGTGCTGGCGATCGGATCTGGCGGCTCTTACGCTTTAGCCGCTGCCCGCGCGTTGATCAAGAACACCGATATGACTGCGCGCGAGATTGCTGAAGAAGCACTACGCATCGCGGGCGAAATCTGCATTTATTCAAATCAAAATATTGTAGTAGAGGAATTATAAGTTGGTTATTTATCTGGCTGGAGAAGTTGATGAAGAAGCACGGCTCGACGAGATGTCACCTCGTCAGATCGTGACTGAGCTCGACAAGCATGTCGTCGGTCAACGCAACGCGAAACGCGCCGTCGCGGTCGCGCTGCGGAATCGTGTACGGCGTCAGAAGCTCGCACCTGAGATGGCGGTCGACGTGATGCCCAAAAACATCATCATGATCGGCTCCACCGGAATTGGTAAGACGGAGATCGCTCGGCGTCTGGCGCGTATGTCGAACTCTCCTTTTCTGAAAGTCGAAGCCTCAAAGTTTACCGAAGTCGGTTATGTCGGTCGCGACGTGGAAAGCATGATCCGTGATCTCACCGAAATATCGGTGGAGCTAACGCGTCAGGAGAAGAGCGAAGAGGTCGCCGAAAAAGCGGAACTGAACGTCGAGGAGCGCATTCTCGACTTGCTTCTGCCACCGCCGCGCTCTGCCGGCTTTTACGATTTCGATGCCGACACCAGCGAAGAACAATCCACTGAACTCGACGCGCCCGCACGTGACGAGCAATTCCAAAAGACGCGAGAAAAACTCCGCACACAGCTACGCAGCGGCAAGCTAGACAATCGCCTGGTTGAACTCGAAGTCAGGGAGAAGAATTTTCCCGTGATCGAGTTGGCTGGCCCACAGGGCGTCGAAGAGATGGGTATCAACATGAAAGACATGTTGGGTAACCTGTTTCAAGGCCGCACGAAACGACGAAAGATGCGTGTCGACGAGGCGATGGAATATCTGATGCAGGAAGAAGAAGAGCGCCTCATCGACATGGAGCAGGTTGCGCGCGCCGCGATCGAACGAGTCGAAAACTCGGGCATCATCTTTCTCGACGAGATCGACAAGATCGCCGGGCGAGAGTCAGGACATGGACCGGATGTTTCGCGCGAAGGAGTTCAGCGTGACATTCTTCCGATCGTCGAGGGTACGACTGTCAACAGTCGTTACGGAATGGTCCGTACAGATCACATTCTCTTCATCGCGGCCGGCGCTTTTCACGTTTCAAAACCTTCTGACTTGATTCCGGAACTCCAGGGGCGCTTCCCGATTCGCGTCGAGCTGGAGTCGCTAACAATCGAAGACTTCAAGCGGATTCTGACAGAGCCACGCAACGCCTTGATCAAGCAGTACCAGGCGATGATGGAGACCGAAGGCGTGACGATCGAGTTCACGTCTGACGCGATCGATTCGATTGCAAACTTCGCTGCGCAAGTCAATCAGCAGACGGAAGACATCGGTGCACGCCGGTTACAGACGATCATGGAAAAGTTGTTGGAGGAGATCAGCTTTGAAGGTCCGGACCTCAATCCCAAGCACCAGCGGATCGATGCGACTTATGTATCAGGAATGCTCTCTGAAACCGTGAAGGATCAGGATCTCAGTCGATACATTCTATAGCCACAAAAAAAGCACAAATGATCAAAATCAATGCGATTGAAAGACGTACTGATTTGTGCCTTTTGTGCCTGCTTGTGGCTATTACTGTCGTTTCCGGCTGTGGCAAACGGAGAGCACCTCAACCACCAGTCGAACGCGTCCAGCAACGCACGGAATTTCTTTCGGGCGCACAACAAGGTAACGAGGTGATCCTGAGCTGGCCCGCGCCACGCCGAAACGCGGCCGACAGCAGCGTGCAGAGTATTCGCCGGATTGACGTGTACCGGATTGCAGAAAAGCCCGGTGCACCTCTTGCGCTCACCGAAGACGAATTCTCAGAGCGATCGACACTCGTCGGTTCCGTCACTTACGAACAGATTCAGACCGCGGGCGAGACAATCACATACAGAGACGTGCTCGAGCTCGCCGGACAACCCACTCGTCTGCGCTACGCGATTCGTTACGTCAACGCATCCGGACAACGCGCGGCGTTCTCAAACTTCGTGAGCATCGAACCTGCCGCACGCATCGCGCAAGCACCGACGCTCGGACCGCAACCCAAGATCGCAGAAGATTCAATCTCGCTCTCGTGGCAAGCACCGACAGCCAACATCGACGGCTCAACACCTGTGAATCTGCTCGGTTACAACGTCTATCGAACGGATGAGTCGCAGACTGAGCTCGGTAATCAACCCATCAATTCAGCGTTGATCTCAGGGACAGAATTCTCCGACAAGAATTTTCAATTCGGCAAAGACTACCGCTACATCGTCCGCGCCGTGTCGCTCGGAACGGGCGGTGGGCAAGTCGAGAGTCTCAATTCAAATTCTGTCTCCGTTGCACCGCGAGACATCTTTCCGCCTGCCGCGCCCGAACGTCCAAGCGTCGCAGCGCCTGAACCCTCGTCCGCGAGACTAGCCATCTTTTTTGCGGCGAACAAAGAGTCTGACATCGCGGGTTACAATATCTATCGCTCCACCGATCCCGATCTTCCGAAACAGAATTGGACCAAGCTAAATCAGACGCTGTTGACGCGTACGACTTATCAGGACGATCGTGTCGAGCCAGGCAAGACTTATTACTATTACGTGACTGCGGTCGACAAAGCCGGCAACGTTAGTCCGCCATCGGAAGTCGGATCGGAGAAGGCGCCTTAAACAAAGATGAAACTCTGTCGCATTTCACATGAGAGTTTCGACACGCCTCGTTATGCGGCGCTCTCGGAATCAAATGTCTTCCCTCTTCCGGCTGATTACAATTTCGGAAACGCCATCATTCGGAACGAGCAAGCCGCGCTGAGTCTCGGCGAGGTGAAACTGCTCGCGCCGGTTGTTCCTTCGAAGGTCGTGTGTGTTGGCAGAAACTATCGCGAGCATGCAGCGGAGTTGGGCAACAAGATGCCGGAGGAGCCGCTACTGTTTCTGAAAGCGCCGTCGTCGGTGATTGCCGCTGGTGATTCAATCGAGTTGCCGAGCGCTTCGCAACAAGTAGAGCATGAAGGTGAGCTTGGCGTCGTCATCGGACGGCTCACCCGCAAGCTGTCAAGCGACGACGATCCATTGGACTACGTTCTTGGTTATACGTGCGTAAACGATGTTACCGCACGTGATCTCCAGCGCAAGGATGTTCAATTCACGCGCGGTAAGTCGTTTGACACGTTCTGCCCCGTCGGACCCTGGATTGAGACGGAGATCGATCCGAGCAGTGTCGGAGTCGAGACCCGTCTAAACGGCGAAGTAAAACAAAAAGGTAACACGGCTGACATGGCGTTTCCTGTCGCCTTTCTTATAAGGTACATCTCTGACATCATGACACTGTATCCCGGCGACCTGATTGCGACGGGGACGCCCGCGGGTGTTTCGCGCATGAAGCCCGGCGATACGGTGGAGGTTGAAGTGAATGGCATTGGTATTTTGCGCAACGAGGTGCGCTGACTTATGAAATTTTTTCTTGATACCGCAAATCTTAACGAGATACGTGAGGCCGCGGCGTTCGGCTTTGCAGACGGCGTGACGACCAATCCTTCTCTCATCGCAAAAGAAGGCGGCGTCGACTTCAAACAACACATTGCTGCAATTTGCGAAATCGTGCAGGGACCTGTTTCGGCCGAAGTGACGAGCCAGGACAAGGACGGGATGGTTCGCGAAGGACAGGAGTATGCGAAGATTGCTCCAAACGTGGTCATCAAATGTCCATTGACACGCGAGGGCCTCAAAGCCACCCGTCAACTCTCCGATCAAGGCATTAAGGTGAACGTCACGCTCTGTTTTTCGGCAGCGCAAGCAATCCTGGCCGCAAAGGCGGGCGCGTCGTTTATCAGTCCGTTTCTCGGACGGCTCGACGACATCGGCGAGAATGGCCTGGTCCTGCTCCAGGACATCATCGAGATTTATCGCAACTACTCGTGGAAGACGGAAGTTCTCGCCGCGAGTATGCGCCACCCGATTCACGTGATCGAAGCCGCGCGTCTCGGAGCAGATATCGCGACCATACCGTTCAAAGTGATCGATCAGCTATTCAACCACCCGTTGACTGACAAGGGACAGGCGCAGTTTTTGGCTGATTGGGCCAAGAGCGGTAGAAAATAGGCGGTAGAAAATAGGTGGGAGTCGAAACTGGGGACGCAATCCTGGTCAGCGTGCTCAAGTACGATGGCAGTGAATATCGCCGCTGGCCTGCTCGAATTGCGAAGACCGTTGGCCCACTAATCGTTCTCGATGCCGTGTTCGCTGAAGAGGTCGAACACGATCTGCTCGGTACCATCACGTCAGGAACGATCAGTACGGAGTATTACTGGCTCGATCGCTGGTACAACGTTTTTCGATTCAGCGATTCAGAGCAGGTTCTTCAGAAGTTTTATTGCAACATAAATGTTCCGCCGCAATTTGATGGGCGCGTTCTGAGCTACGTCGATCTTGACGTCGACGTGCTGGTCGAACCCGATCTCACTTACAGGATTCTCGACGAGGACGATTTCGAACAGAACGCTAAACGTTACGCTTATCCTGAAGAGATCCGGGCCAATGCACGGCGAGCACTGGCAGAACTGATCGGGCTGATCGAGTCGAGATCATTCCCTTTTGATTATGGCTTCGAAACAACAACGTAAACCCGCACGGTCGCGTTTGGAGATTCTGCGTCAGCGAAGCGAGGAGGCTGAGCAGGGTGGCGGCGCTGCTCGAGTCGAGAAGCAGCACGAAGCAGGAAAGATGACGGCCCGCGAGCGGATCGAGTTTCTGCTTGACGATGGCTCTTTTGAAGAGTTTGACAAGCTCGTCGTGCATCGCTCGAAAGACTTTGGACTCGACAAGCAGATCTATCCTGGTGACGGTGTAATCACCGGGCATGGATTGATCGACGGCCGAAACGTTTTTGTTTTCGCACAGGATTTCACTGTCTTTGGCGGTTCGCTTTCGGAGACTCACGCGGAGAAGATTTGCAAGGTGATGGACCTCGCGATGAAGGTCGGCGCGCCGATTGTCGGCTTGAACGATTCGGGTGGCGCGCGCATTCAGGAAGGTGTCGTGAGTCTTGGTGGTTACGCGGATATTTTTCTGCGCAACACGCTGGCGAGCGGTGTGGTACCGCAGATCAGTTGCATCATGGGACCATGTGCCGGCGGCGCGGTTTACAGTCCTGCGATCACTGATTTCAACATCATGGTGAAAGACACGTCCTACATGTTCATCACCGGACCGGACGTGATCAAGACTGTCACGCACGAGGAAGTGACGAAAGAAGCACTCGGTGGCGCGGTCACCCACAACAGCGTTTCCGGCGTCGCTCACTTCGCTGCTGATTCAGACGAGCACGCACTGCGGATCGTTCGCGAGCTCTTGTCGTTCATTCCTTCAAACAACCAGGAAGATCCTCCGCGGTTGGCGGTCAGTGACTCGATAGACCGCCTCGAGCCGAAACTCAACACACTTATTCCAGAGGCGTCGAACCAGCCCTACGACATTCGCGACGTCATAAATCACGTTGTCGACGACGGGTACTTCTTCGAAGTGCAGCAGATGTTTGCGCCGAATATTTGTGTTGGATTCGCGCGTTTGGGGGGACGTTCAGTGGGGATCGTGGCGAACCAGCCGGCATATCTCGCGGGCGTGTTGGATATTGCTGCGTCGGTGAAAGGCGCGCGGTTTGTTCGGTTCTGTGACTGTTTCAATGTGCCGCTGGTGACGTTTGAAGACGTGCCGGGATTTTTGCCGGGCGTTTCGCAGGAGCATGGCGGGATCATCACTCATGGTGCGAAGCTCTTGTATGCGTTTGCCGAGGCGACTGTTCCGAAAGTCACGGTGATCACGCGCAAGGCGTATGGCGGAGCTTATTGCGTGATGGCCTCGAAGCACATTCGTACCGACGTCAACTTCGCGTGGCCTTCGGCGGAGATCGCGGTCATGGGAGCTGAGGGAGCGGTGGGAATTCTATACCGCCGTGAGCTTAACGAAGCGCAGGATAAAGATTCAGCGCGCACGGCGCGTATCCTCGAGTTGGAAGACAAGTTCGCGAATCCCTACATCGCCGCGGAAAGAGGATTTGTTGACGAGGTAATCGAACCCTCGCACACGCGACCGAAACTTATCCGCGCCCTTTCACTCCTCGAAAACAAACGCGACACTAATCCACCCAGGAAGCACGGCAACATCCCTCTGTAGAGCCACAAAAGGCACAAAGGGGACACAAAAAGGCACAAAGGCAGATAATCAGTTTGCTTGATGGCTGGCTATCTTTCTTCTTGTGCTTTTCTTCTTGTGTGCTTTTTGTGCCTTTTTGTGGCTACTCTTCCGTTGGTTCAAAGGAGATGAGGCGCGAGAGGGGATCGAACGTGATCCGGAACGGGAAAAGCGCGCGCCTTCCAAGGATGATGGGCGTACCCGGCGCGACTCCCGTCAAAACATCTGTCGGTACACCGTTCAGCACGAGCGTGCCGATGCTCACGGTTTGTGGCGCGAGTCTCCGCGACTGAACTGTTCCCCCACCCAGGTCGTGGATTGCGGTTCCCTCGCCTCTGTGGGATCTGCTTTCATTCAATGCGAGCCCAAGCGTCGATCCGGTGTCGACCAATGCGAGCCGGCCATCCTCGAGCCGAACGAAAGGCCGATGACTGCCCCCTTCCCGCACCCAGCGCACAACGGCCCCATCACGCGGCACGTCCGACAGTCGCAGCCGGTGCGCGGAAGTATCAAACACACGTAACTCGCGATTGGGTAGATCTACGGAATATCCGTAAGTACTAAACACGTCCGTCGGATCCAGCACGCCGTCGATCGAAGTCGGCAGATTATTCACGACAGCGGCATTAAAACTTCCCGGCACGTTGTTATCGCTTCTGCCAAGTGCGAGACCGGAGATCTGCGTTTCTTCATTGGAAGAGATTGGCGACGTGCTCAAGCCGCCCACGAGCGGACGTCTCGATTGCGTCACACCAAGATGCGCTTCTGCGGCGACCCTGCGACTGATGAGCGAAACGCCCGCGCCTGTATCGATCGCAAATACGAATGGCCCTCGGCCATTGATCCAACCGTTGGCTAACAAGCCGCGGGCATCGTCGCGCAGGCGAATCGGCGCGACCGGCATCGGTGCGCTGAATCCAGTGCTCTCACGTCGCTGTAGACGTTGATGGGCGATCCCCGTGACAGGAATCGCCCATGCAACCATTGCAACACTGAGAGTACTTAGAGCGATAGCAAGTTTAGCTTTGCTCACTACTCCGAACCTCTCTCTTCAGAAGTCAGGTTAGTAGTTGCGGTCGCGGTTGCGCAGCTTGTATGTCCACAAGGCTGAGCCGCCCCCACCGGAGAGCGCACCAATCGCCGCGCCCTTCTTGCCACCGATCAAGCCACCGATAGCCGCACCTGCGCCCGTACCCATAGCCACCGTCAACTTATCGCGGTGCTTGTCCCAGAAGCTGCGCTTACGTGGTTCATAGTTGTAGTAAACGCGCTGTGACGAAGCTCGGCTGGCTGAGTTGCGATAAACCACGCGACTCGGAGCGCGCCGGACGGAACTCGTCGAGGTCCCTGTTTCCGGTTGGATCGCGGCTGCAAATCCATCTGCGAAACCAGTCTTGTAAGCGGTCTGTTCGCCTGCTGTGTCGAATCCAGCGGCAACGAGGTCACTGCTTGACTGATCGGCAACTGGAATCGCCGTCTTCGCGGTGTCCTGCGCTGCTGTAGTCGTTTCGGCCGTTGCCGGCTGGCTTTTGTGCATAACCAGTGCGCCGACGGAACCACCGACCAGGGCCGCAATCAAGGCGACTGGAAGTAATTTGTTAGTCATAATCATCGCTCTGCTTCTCCTTGCGAAAGATCTAAGTGCTTCCCAAGCTGCGAGGGATGTTGCAACACGTGTTCCTTAGTGTCGGGAGATGTGGGGATGATTCGTAACCGTGCGCAATTCTAGCAATCACGGTAGAAAAAAGGTGACTTGCAAGAAATTCACAAGCTAAAACCAACGATTGTGAATATTCATGTACCCGATATGGAGTCGTCGTATTCGATATAGTTTCACAGGATTTACTGTAAATCCTGTGAAACTGCCTCTGCTATGCAGCTCGCTGGGCGGGTTTGTCTTTGAGGAGTTCGAGCGCTTTTTTCAGTTGGAGATCTTCCGCGGGCGCGGGTTTAACCGCGGGCGCTGGTGCTGTTTCGCGCTTCTCATTTCCCTGCTCGGGCTTGGAGATCGCGTCGTCGTCGTTGCCCGTGAGATCATCGGGGTCAACGGCATCAGCCACTTCCTGTCCTTTGACTTCAACCGTTGGCGTCACGCCGGAATGAGCGCGATCCTCGCCGAGGAAAGTCTTGCCACCAGCGCTCGCCCATTTAATTGTGGTCAGCAGAAGACCATCGCCGCCGCGCAGTGTAAAGAGCTGTTGCTCGGTTCCCGCACCAAAACTCTTCTCGCCAACTACCTGTCCGCGATTACGTTCGAGCAGTGCGGAAGCGACAACCTCAGCCGCTCCGGCCGTCCCTGTATTGATCAGCGCGACGACCGGTCCCGCGAACAGCGTTGCTTTCGGATCGGCCGTAAACGTCTTCAGCGCCTTTCCTTCGCGACCGACAGTCTCCGCGAGCACACCGTCTTTGATAAAGAGGTTCGCGACTGCAACAGCTTCCGCCAGCGATCCACCGGCCGTGTCGCGAAGGTCGATGACGATCTTCTGAGCACCCTGCTTCATGAGATCCTGAAGACGCGCACGCACCTCAGTGGCTTCGCCGTCGGTAAAACTGTTGATTCGAAGAACCCCGACGCGGCCGGCTTCCATGCGCATCTCCGCAGCGGCGGCGCGTGACGCTGCACGCTTGACGCTGATTGTCAGCGGGGTCGTATTCGCTCGCAGCACTCTGAGCTTCACCTCACTGCCGGCAGCTCCATTCAACAGTTGCTTCGCGTCGTAGAGCGAGATATCGCGAGTGGCTTTGTTGTCGATGTACTCGATGATGTCGCCTGCGCGGAGACCAGCCTGATCCGCCGGCGATCCTTTCATCGGCGCGATCACGTAGAGATATGACGCAACCTGGGAAAGCTCGGCGCCGATGCCAACCTGACCGTTGTTGTTGGCGGCGTTGTATTCCTTCACCTGTTCAGGCGTGAGATAGGTCGAATAAGGATCGAGGCCATAGGCAAGCCCGCGAAGAGCGCCGGCCCGAACCTTTTCCATGTTAGGCTCATCCACGTAATCGTTCTGAATGTGTTGCAGCACACTCTCGAAGATTCGCAATTGTGCGTTTGGATCGTTAGCCGGCTGTTGTGCACGAGTGGAAATCCAGCCACCGACGACGGTATAGAGAGTCAGTGTTGCAGACAACAAAATCAGGATGAACTTGGTGCGAAATGACATTTACCTACCTCTTGAATTACGTTAGAGCCCGGATCAACAAAGATCGCACTGTTTGCGAGTCGAAACGTATGATACAGGCGGCATTTACGGGGTGCAAGCAAATAGGTCTATACGACCTATATGTCCTGTAGGACCTATTAAGTGAAAAGATCTGAAACCGCTAACGCACCAATTCTCGCCCTCGATCTCGGCGAAAAGCTTGTCGGCGCCGCCATCTCGGACGAACGGCTGGTGACAACCAAACGACTCCCACCACTCACGCGTTCCAATTGGAAAAAACTACTTCAGGATATTCGACACCTGGTTGAGCGCTTTGACGCGAAAACAATAGTCCTTGGTTTGCCGCTTCGCATGGATGGAACTGACGGTGACGCAGCAAAAAATGTTCGCCGCCTGGCCCAAAATCTGGAGAGATCCATCGATTTGCCGATCTATCTACAGGATGAGCGCTTGACTTCCCTCGAAGCGATGGCGAATTTAAAGGCGGAGGGGCTTAGGCCCGACGAGATACCGGCCTTCATAGATGGTGAAGCGGCAGCCACCATCCTTCGCGACTTTCTCGACACCAAACAAGAGAGGGTCCAGGTTAGCCCAGCTGGAGATCCGGAAACGACACAAGAATGAAGCGGCTAATAATTCTAATCATCGCGCTCGGCATCGTCGCCGTCGCCGGCCTGGGAACGTGGACCTATTTTGACCTGCATCGTCCAATAACCCACGCGAAAACCGGACAGTACATCGAGATTCCGAAAGGCTCGTCTCCGTCAGCGATCATCAAGAAGCTGACGACTGAAGGAGTAATTAAGAACGAGTGGCCCTTAAAGCTTTACCTTAAGTCTACGGGAAAAGGATCCACGCTGAAAGCCGGAGAATATGACTTCCCGTCACCGATCACGCCACTTCAAGTGCTCGCGAAACTCCAGCAAGGCGAGCGGCGCCTCAATCGTTTGACCATAGTCGAGGGCTGGACGCGCTGGGACATTGCTCGCGCAATGGCTCAGGTGCCTGAATTCAAAATCACAAGCGAGGCCCAGGCGCTGGAGTTAATGAATAACGTGAGCCTCATACGCGACCTCGATCCGGTCGCGACAAACCTCGAAGGCTATCTTTTCCCTGACACGTATGAGTTCGCGCCTGACACAACCGCCGCGCAGTTGGTCGAGATGATGGCGAAGCGGTTTCGCGACGTGTGGAAACCGGATTGGACCGACCGCGCACGAAGTCTAAACTTCACCCCACGTGAGATCGTCACCACCGCTTCGATCATTGAGACTGAGGCCAAGCTTGCCGATGAGCGCCCGCTGGTCGCTTCAGTGATCTACAACCGTTTGCAAAAGAGCATTCCACTCGCGGTTGATTCTAGTGTTATTTACGCTTCGAAGCTCGAGGGAAAGTGGCGTTACGACGGAAAGGTTTACCTGAGCGATATCCAGCGCCGCTCACCTTACAACACGCGACTCTATGCTGGTCTTCCGCCAGGCCCGGTCGCCTCGCCGGGCGAGAGTTCTCTCGAGGCTGCTCTGAATCCCGCCACCTCGGATTATCTCTACTACGTGCGAAACCCAGCACGTAACGACGGCGCTCACAATTTCTACAGCAATGGTGGGGAGTTTGAGACGGGCGTGCAGGCATTGCGCAAATGGGAGCGCGAAAGGGATGCTGAGGAGGCGCGGAAGAAACGCGAGAACTCCGGGCAATAGCAATCCAGTTTTCCTCGCAAAGACGCAAAGGCGCAAAGGAGCATCTAAGCTTTTCTTTGCGCCTTTGTGTCTTTGCGTGAGACAGCTTGTATTTGCCTGTTTGGTAAACTATTCTCAGGTTGCAAGTCCCCTTTGAGATTCATCGCGGTGTGAAGGTAAAAGGTGTTGTTATGTTGCGCATAATCGTTGGTCTAATGATGTTGATTGCCTGTTCCGTTCCAGCATTCGCGCAGGCAGCAAAAGGTGTCGACAAGCAGAACGAGCGTGTGAGAGATAGCGGTTCGGACCGCACGCCCGCAAACAACGGAAACAAGACGGACGTTGGTGCTGGTCGCGGCATGGACTTTGGTCGCGGCCGCACACCCGAAACGCCGCCGCTCCCGAATCCGTATCGCTTAACCGGACGGCGCGATGTAATCATCACTGCCGTGCAGGACTTGATGCGTGATCGGAAGCTCGTGGTAGACGAGGGTGCATCGAGACTCTCCGATGGAATCATCGTCAGTCAGCCATTCACGTTCACGAAGGGCGCAGTGGTGGCGCAGGCTGATCTCAGCCGGTACGCAGATGTCCCTGCTTCGAATGCGCGCGGATGGACACGCGGCCGCTACACACTGACAGTCGAGGTCCAACCAATCGACGGCACTGCTGCGAACATCTCGGTTAATGCGAAGGTTGAAGGGCGAACTGACGGAGCAACTGGAGCTGAATGGACCACGTTGCGAAGCAGCGGTCTTGCCGAGGATCAGTTTCTCGATGGCCTCATCACGGCTGTTACCGGCGCAGCTCCTCCAGGACGGACTCCCCAACCATGAGTTAACGTTTTACGTGAGCCATAGATTTGATGATTAACGATCCCTTTCACCCCGAAGAAGCGATTGCCCGGCAGCACGAATCAAACCGCAGAAAACTGGTGGGAGTAGTTTGCGCAGTCGCGGCCACAGCCGTTCTGTTGGTTGGTTACGGTTACATCCGCAAGTATCACGCGCAGAAAGTTCTCGAGGACACTCCACCACCACTGGCCGTCGCCGATTCTGGTCCAAAAGGACCAGCCCTGGCCCACATCGTCGTCGACGAACCCACGATCTTAAAAGGCGAGACGACAATCGGCGGCGCCGTGAAAAATATTTCGAAGCAGGAATTGAGCAGCCTTCAAGTGGTGCTTGAGCTGCGCCGGCGAAAAGACGGGGGCCTTGAAGAAGTCCTGCTCCCAGTGACGCCGAGTCCACTGCACCCGGATCAGGAAGGTGTTTACTCGATGAAAGCACCTTCACAGGATTTTGCTTCGATTCGCCTTGCGGGATTGAAGGCTGATCCCCAGTCAGCGTTGATCGCCTACAGCTCCTCACAGGGGAAGAAACGGCCCCCAGAGCGGTTCGAGCCGCGAACGATCGTCGTCAAGCGCGCTGGAAAACCCGGAGAGTTTATTAACTCGCCAGACAACCCTGGCCGCGTCCCTTAGTCTCCCAATAGAAAGCTTTGAAGTTTTTATTTAAGGGTCGGCGCGCCGATAGTTAATGTGAAATGAAAACTGTTTTTACAAGAACGTTCGTTGCTTCGAGCTTGAGCGTTTTCGCTTTTCTATTCTGTGCTGGTGTCGTTTCCGCTCAGACCCAGGGTGTTCCCATCCCTACCCGGCCGCAGGAAGGAGCGAGGGATCCGGGCGCGAGAGATCCGAACGCTCCGTTGACAGAGCTTGAAGAAGAAATGCGAGCGAAACACGCGATCAAAGTCGCAGAGAAGGAACACGAGGAAAACCTCGTTCGCGCGCGTGAGATCGGGCAGATCGGTAAGGAACTTCAGGAGTCTGCGAAGAATGCGGCAGAACTCGATCGCGACTTCCTGAAGAAAGTCGAGCGTCTGGAAAAGCTCACGAGGAAGATTCGCGGTGAAGCTGGTGGCGAAGATGAGGAAGTCAAACTTCCAAGACAGCCAACCGACACTGCTTCCGCTATCGCGCAGCTCGCGGACGCAAGTGAGGCTTTAGCGAAAGACGTTCAAAATACTCCCCGTCAAGTTGTCTCAGCATCAGTAATCACCGACGCTAACGTTTTACTTGAACTGATCAAGATCGTTCGTGGTTACACACGTCAGCTTTAACTATGCTAACTCGCAAGACTTTTCCCTTCCTGCTCGCACTTCTTTGCTTCAGCGCGACCGTTGTTCTTGCTCAGGACGACGATGATGTGGTCCGTGTGAACACGGATCTCGTTGTGCTCAACGTCACCGTCACGGACAAAGCCGGCCAGTACGTAAAAGCGCTGAAGGCATCGGACTTCAAAGTTTACGAAGATGGCGTGGAAGTTCCGGGCAAAATGATCACGAGCTTCTCTCTTCAGGAATCACCTTATGCTGCGGTGGTGCTGTTGGACAGTTCCGGAAGTATGGAAGCGCGCTTCTCGTTGGCACGATCCGCGGCGATAAGATTTCTCGACGGGCTTCGTCCGGAAGATGTCGCGGCGGTTTACAGGTTTGATTCAAAGGTCGAACGCGTCCAGGAGTTTTCCGGTGGCAGAGATCTCGCGCCGACGGCATACGCGATCCGCGCGAAAGGAATGACAACGCTCAACGATGCGATCGTGGAGGCCGCGAAGACACTTGCCGACCGACCTGAGCATCGCAAGGCGATCGTGGTTTTGTCTGACGGGATGGACACGTTCAGCAAAGCATCAAGCGAGAAGGCGGTTGAAAGCGCGTTAGCGGTGGGCGCAAGTATTTTCGCTGTTGACATGGCGAGCCTCGAGATCGCGGGTTCAGCGAATCGCCAGAGCGCGGGTCAACTGAAAGCCTTTGCAGAGAAGACTGGTGGAAGGTTTGTTTCGACGCCGGGTGGGCCAGCGTTGCGAGACGCTTTCGCAGGGATCGCCGATGAGCTTGGTAATCAGTACACGATCTCTTACCGGCCGATTAATAAAAAACGTGATGGGAAGTGGCGAACGCTCGAGGTGAAAGTTCAGCAACAGGATCTTACGGTACGTACGCGCAAAGGATATCGAGCACCAAAATCGTAGACAGGATTTAAAAGATTTTTTCAGGATTAATCTTGAGAAATCTTGTAAATCCTGTTTAACGGCTTGTTTTGGTGAGTGATTTTTCGCGGTGTCTTTCGAAAGCGAGTTCAATCAAAACTTCCAACAACCTCGAAAACGGAAGCCCGGACGCTTCCCACATCTTCGGATACCCCGACACCTCAGTCAGCCCAGGCATCGTATTCAATTCATTAACAATCAACCCTGCACCGTTCTGCGGCAGGAAGAAGTCGACTCTCGCCAGCCCCGCTCCATCGACTGACTGAAACGCCCTGATAGCCATTCGCTGGATCTGCGTCGTCACCGCCTTCGACAACGGCGCCGGAACCACGAAATTCACGTGGCCCGTGTTTGAATACTTCTCCGTGTAGTCGAGAAATCTCGCCGACTCTTCATAGACCACATACTCGCCCGGTAAGCTTGCCTTCGGTTCGTCGTTCCCCAGCACTGCACACTCGATCTCACGTGCAACAATCTCTTCCTCGACGATGATCTTCCGATCGTATTCAGCAGCGAGATTGATCGCCTCATTCAACGATTTGCGATCTGTCGCACGCGAGACTCCCACCGACGACCCAAGATTCGCCGGCTTCACGAAACACGGCAGACCGATATCCGAGATTACCTTACGTATTACTTTAGCTGGGTTGTTGCGCCACTGAGACCGCAGGAACCAGAGGTACTTGCAGATCGGCAGTCCCGCCTGAACAAACAGCGACTTCATCGCCACCTTGTCCATCCCACACGCCGACGCGAGCACACCGCAGCCGACGTAAGGCACGTCAGCCATCTCAAGTAATCCTTGAAGAGTACCGTCTTCGCCAAGTGGTCCATGCAATGCCGGAAACACGACGTCGAGCTTTTCTCCGGCATTCGCATCAAGCGAGATCAAACCCTTGCGTGAAGGATCGCCAAGCAGTGCCACGTCCGCAGTGGCGGTGTGAGTGCTCGAAGGTAACAACTCGTGTACTGCATCGGGAAGAAGTTGAGCCGAGTGCGCGGGAGCGAGCCACTTCCCTTCTTTCGTGATCGCGATCGGAACTACATCGAACTTCCGTCGATCGATAGCTTCAACGATCGCTCGCGCCGAACGGATCGAGACTTCGTGTTCACCCGATCGTCCGCCGAAGATCACTCCGACCCGCACTTTTTTTGGCACTCTTGTTTCCTGACCTTTAGAGAATTGTTTTGCCTAGCGCCGAGAGTATCAATTCAACGCCGAGCTCTGCCGTCTTGTTGTTGACGTCGAGTGCTGTATTGATCTCGACGATTTCCAGAGAACGCATGCCGCCAGCTTCGGCGATCTTTTCCATCCCTAAATGTGCTTCACGATACGTTAGTCCACCACGAACGAGTGTGCCTGAACCCGGCGCATCACCCGGATCCAACGCGTCGACATCAAACGTAACGGCGTAACCTCCGGTACCACGTGAAGCAATCGCGATCGCGTCGTTCATGCACGCGTTCATCCCGCGCTCGTCGATATCTCTCATCGTGAAGAAACGCACACCCAGCTTTGCGATCAGATCTCTTTCACCGGGATCGACGTCGCGTGCGCCAACGTGAGCACAAAGCTGCGGGTCGAGCTTCGGCGCAAAACCCGCGACGTTAACGAGTTCGGGAGCGCCGTATCCGAAGAGCGCTGACAGCGGCATGCCGTGAATGTTGCCGGAAGGCGTGCTTTCCGGTGTGTTCATGTCGGCATGTGCGTCGAACCAGATCAAACCGAGCGTCTTGTCTTGTTTCCTGTAGTGCGCCGCCGCTCCCGCAAACGATCCGATCGCGATCGAGTGATCTCCGCCGACTATGATCGGGAATTTTCCGGAACCGAGTACGTCTTCGACCTCATGCGCGAGTTGTTCGCAGACGTCTGTGATCTCGCGAAGGTACTTGAGTTTCTCGCCTTCCTCTGGAAACGTCTGCGGGCGTTGAAGTCGCAAGTCGCCGCGATCTTCAACCGAATATCCGAGCCGCGCGATTCTCTGATTCAACCGCGCCACACGCAATGCTGCCGGACCCATATCGACCCCGGCCATGCTTGCGCCGAAACCCAGTGGAACTCCCAGGATGCTGACAGATCTTTTTAATTCAGTACTCATACGGTCAACTGCTGAAATCGAAACCACCACCACCGCCGCTGCTTTGGCTCGGAAAAAATGGTTTCAGGAGACCTGCGAGCGCCGCGAGATTTCTTGTTTGAATCAGTATTTCGCCCGGGCCGCTAAACTCGGCGACGATTCCTTCGCCACTCATCATACTGCGAAAGAGTCCCGATGCTGCTTTGCGAAGCGTGTATTGCGTCGTGCCTTCCCATGCAACGAGGTGTCCTGTGTCGACAACATAACGTTCGCCGGCTTGAAGTCGCTTCCGATGAATCGCGCCGAACGAAGACACGAGCAGGAGCCCTTGTCCCTGGACCATCAGTACGAACAATCCCTCGCCTGAGAAGAACGACTTCGCACCACCCCATTTTGTGTCGACACTGAGACTGGCGTCGCCGGCTAAGTAGGAGCTTGATTGAACGAAGAACGGTTGGCCGGTGAGTTCGATCGCGGCGATGTCGCCGGGTGCACCGGGCGCGAGTGTCACTTCACCTGGACCACCACGTGCTGTGAATGTAGAGATGAATGCTGATTCGCCGCCGGCGGCTCGCTTCAACGCGCCGAGAAAGCCGCCTTTCATTTGCGATTGAAGTTCTATATTAGCTGACATCGACACCATCGCGCCGGATTCTGCCTGGATCGACTGTTCAGGTTGTAGACGAAGGACGGCGAGTGAGAACGATGGTTGATGTAATACTTCATAGTCGTAGCCTCTGCCACGCCCACGGGCGTCGGGATCGATATGAATGCTACCGGCGTCTGTCACCGATTGCGCCGGTGGCGCGAGGCGATTGCCGCAAGCCCCGCAGAACGTCGCCCCTTCGAGTAATTGAGCACCACACTTGGGACACGTCATAAAACAAAACTCCTTGGACAGGATTTACAGGATTGGGACATGATTTACATGTTAATCCTGATAAATCCTGTAAATCCTGTAAGCTAAGGTCTGATGCGGTAGAGCATGCGCGGGAATGGGATCGCTTCTCTAATGTGCTCGATGCCGCACATCCAGGCTGTGCACCGCTCGAGACCCATGCCAAAACCTCCGTGAGGGATGCTGCCGTACCGCCGCAAGTCGAGATACCACTGGAACGCCTCTTCAGGAAGCTGGTGAAAAGCGATCTGCTCTTTCAGAAACTCGAGCGACGTCGCGCGTTCGCCACCGCCGATAACCTCGCCATAACCCTCCGGAGCCAACACATCGACTCCCAATGCGAGTTCCGCGCGCTCGGGGTCCCTTGCCATGTAGAACGCTTTGACCGCCGCAGGATAGTGATGGACCATCACCGGTTTTTCAAACTGGCTCGAGATGTACGTCTCATCCGGCGCACCGAAGTCACCGCCCCATTCAAACTTCGACTCGAGCTCGCCCTTTTCGAATCCTTCCTGAAGCATCTTTACCGCATCGTCATAGTGGACTCTCGGAAACGGCGCCACAATCCCTTCGAGTTTTGACGTGTCGCGCTCCAGCACTTTCAACTCTTCACTTCGCTCTTCGAGCACGCGCGCCGCAATGCTTGAAAGGAAGCGCTCAGCAAGATTCATCACGTCGTCGAGCCTTGCATACGCCATCTCCGGCTCGACCATCCAAAACTCAGTCAGATGCCGTCGTGTTTTTGATTTTTCAGCGCGGAAAGTCGGACCAAAACAATAAACTTTCCCAAACGCCGCGGCAGTTGCTTCGTTGTAAAGCTGACCTGACTGCGTCAGATATGCCTTCTCACCGTCGAAATAATCGACCTCGAAGAGCGTCGTCGTTCCTTCACACGCAGCCGGAGTGAAGATCGGCGTGTCACACAGCGTGAAACCGTCGTTGTCGAGAAAATCCCTTACAGCCCGGACTACGGTATGCCTGACTTTGAGCACCGCGTTTTGGCGACGAGACCGCAGCCACAAATGCCTGTGGTCCATGAGAAACTCTGTGCCGTGCTCCTTCGGCGTGATCGGATAGTCGTGAACCTGCTGAAGTACTTCCGCATCGACGACGTCGATTTCATAACCACCGGGCGCACGGCTGTCGGCGCGAACCTTTCCCTTGATGACGAGCGCCGACTCCTGTCCCAGTCCTTTCAGCGCTTCCCACAACTCAGGTGAGATCGCATTCTTCAAAACGACGCACTGCACGATTCCGGTGCCGTCACGCAGTTGCGGAAAGAGGAGCTTGCCGCTCGAGCGCATGTTGTAAAGCCATCCTTTAAGGACTACCTCAGCGCCTTCGTGTTGTGAAAGTTGGTTGATGTAGACTTGATTTTCTGAAGCGATTGCGAGTGGTTGGGTAATCATGAAAAACCGCGGATCTATGTAGTTAGTTTGATTCGTTCCGTCAACATGCGACGCAGCGTGGGAAACCTGTCGAGCCATCGTGCAGCCTGCAAAACGATCTGGAGTGTCGGCTGAATGAAGGGTTCGTAGACCGATCCTCTTCCGCACACTGCTGTCTGATAAGAAAAAGTTCCAGTAGCTTTCAAGCCACGCTGAATAGTCATCAAGCGAAACTCGAGCGCGAATTCGTCGGGATCAATTACGCCTAATCCAAACAGGCGACGCTCTTCGAGAAAGAACAAACGATGAGCACGCAGTTCGGCAAGCGAAGGCGGACACGGTTGTCGATCGAGCAGGAACGAAACGAGATCATAACTCGCGGGTCCCATGCGAGCGTCCTGATGGTCCACGACTCGGAGACGCTTCTTGCTGTCGATCATCAGATTCGAAGCATGATAGTCGCGGTGACAAAGCACGCGTGGCACGGCTGCAAGCTCCGCTGCGATATCGTTCAACTCAGCCTTTAACTCAGCAACTTCCGCGTGGCGCAAATTCTCATGCAGCAAACTCCCGAAATAATGTTCGAAGAAGAAATCGAGCTCCCAGGAGAGTTTTGCTTCGTCAAACGCGAGGCGACTCGCGATCGAATGCGTCTCGTACGCGCGTTCAGTTGCTTTCTGAATCTTCGCGATCAGAGCAATTGCCTGTTCCTTGTACTCGTCACACAGGTCTTCGGATTCTTCTTCGTAAATATGAAACAACTGTCGATCGCCGAGATCCTCCTGGACGATGATTCCCGCATTGCCGTCGACGGCGTAAATCTCCGGCACGGGAATATCGCACTCCAAAAACAGGCGCGTTACGTCGAGATACGGATGAAATTCCGGATCAAACGGCTCGGGATAGACAGCGGCGACAGCAGTACGTTTCTTCCAACCGATGCGGTAATAGTTGCGCGTCGAGGCATCGGGAGTTAGTGGGGTGACTTCCCTGCTCGCGACTCCCTGCTGCGTGATGAATCTGGCAAGTCGATCCGACGCTGAGGATTCAAATACGTTGGAAATCACCGGTTTTGGTGCACTCATTTGGTTGATTTTATTGGCGACTTGCCAATTGCGCGGATTGTATCATAAGGGCACGACAAAGTTTTCACCGCAAAAATGGCCCGGAAGCGCTTTTTCCGGACGCGTTTTGCCTTCGATTAATTGACGTGGGACGACCACTGCGTTCTCGATAACTTCGCCATCAGGGATCGTCACGTCGTCGGCGAGTACTGCTCTGTGTATTTGTGTACTCGCTCCAACGGCAACGTCATCCCAAAGGACTGAGTCTGTGACCGTAGCGCTGGTTGGAATCGTCGAGTTAACTCCCGCAACGTACGACTCTCCGCTTTCCTGCAAGAGTTCGACGCTGATGTCGAGATATCTTCTCAACGTCGAGAGCTCGCGCCAGTTTCCTGAAGCGACGTGCGCGGCGATCATCTCGCCGTTCGCGATCGCTTGTGGATAGACGTCAGTCGTCGAGTGTGAGAAAACTCCGCGAGGAATGTATTCGAAGATTCGCGGCTCGAGGATCTGTATTCCCGTGAACATCAGTGGATCTTTTTCGGTGTCCACAGGCATTCCACCAAAGCCTTTGATTCGACCTTCTTCAGTTTCAACCACGCTGAACCGCTCGCGGCGAGTGTTTGGAAGCAGAACCAGCGTCGCGAGCGCCTCTGTCTTTCGATGAGTTTCAAGAGCAGCGCCTAGATCGATATCGGTGATGATCTTTCCGTTGACCGCGACGAACGTCTCACGTTCGAAGAACTCGCGCGTGTTGTCGAGCGCACCGCTCGTTCCGAGGATCACCGGCTCTTCGACGTAATGAAGCTTCACGCCGAACTGACTCCCATCGCCCAATGCTCGTCGTACAGACTCCGGGCGATGATGCAGGTTGACGACGATCTCGTCGATGCCATAACCAGCAAGATACTCCGCGACATAACCGACGAGCGGTTTTCCTAAGATGGGTATCGCAGGCTTGGTGCGGTCTTCTGTAAGAGGCCAGAGGCGTGTGCCGTAGCCGGCGGAAAGAACGATTGCGCGCATCCGATCAGGAAGCCTTGGAAGCGTCGCGCATGACGAGGTCGAATGTTCCGGGGGCTACCTTGCGAAATCTCATGTTGCGGTTGAGCGATACGGCGACGCTGATCGTCGGGTTTTGACCGGTGAACTTAAACCCACCTTCGAGCAGACGGTTGTAGATCTCGTTGACGTGAAGTGGTCCACCTTCTTCGCGCAGCAGGAGCGTGACCGCCTGAGGAATAGTTCGATCGATGAAACGATCGCTGAGCGCTTCGACGTTGTTGCGAACCGTGGGGATTTGCGGTCGTCGTTCGACGGGCATCTGCTGCGGTCGCATTTGTGGCTGCGACTGGCGCATCGCGGCCTCGAGCTCGGCATCCGACGGCAGACCCAGGTTCACGTTGCCTGAAGACAGAACTGAAGACAGCAGACGGTAGATCGCGGCCTCGGTTTGGCTGGCGAGGTTATCCATCTCGGCCAGTTCTGCGCGTACGCTGTCGGCTTCGGCTTCGAGTTCGCGCAGTCGCGCGGCCAGGTGCATGCGGGCCGCGCGCGATTGGCGCAGGCTCTGTTCCAGACGTGAGAGGAGGTTCTCGCTCACAGCGGCAGATTTTGCCACAAAGAGGCACAAAAAAGCACACAAATTAATTTGGGCGGTTCTTTACCTATCGCGGTTGAGGATGTAGGACGGGAGCGAGCGTAGAGAGTCGCAATAGTCGGAGTCCGGTAGATTTTCGAGGGCAGCGCAAGCGTTTTCGGCGTATTCGTCGGCACGAGCGCGGGCGCGGTCCAGGGCGCCGGTGCTGTCGAGGGCGTCGCGGAGTTCCTGTTGGGTGACGGCGCTGTATTTCCCTTCGCGCAGGACTGTTTGGAGCATCTCGAGGGCTTTGGGTTCCGCTTCGCGAAGATAAATCAGCGGCAGCGTCACCTTGCCGCCTAAGAGATCGGCGCCGGCGGCTTTACCGAGCGCGTCCTCGCTCGACGTGAAATCAAGCAGGTCGTCGATCAGTTGAAATGCCGTTCCGAGATTCAGGCCGTAGTCGCGCAAGGCTGACTGTTGTTCTTCGCTGGCCTCACCGAGAATCGCACCGATCTCACAACTCGCGCTGAAGAGATATGCAGTTTTGCGTTTGAGCACGTCGAAGTATTGCGCTTCAGACAGGTCGGCATGGCCCAGTAACGTCAACTGCAACAGTTCTCCCTCGGTCATCTTTCGCGTAACGCGCGTCAGGATGTCGAGGATGGGCAACGATCGTTCGGCAAGGCTGGTCTCGAATGCCGACATGTAAAGCCAGTCGCCCATGAGAACGGCCGTCTCGTTTCCATAAAGCGCGTTCACTGTGGGTTGCTTGCGACGAGTGTCTGCGTTGTCGATGATGTCGTCGTGGACCAGCGTCGCCGTGTGCAAAAACTCCATCACGGTGGCCATGCGAATCGAGTTGAATCGAGCGCCATCACCACCAACCGCATAGTTTGAAAGAATCGTCAGCGCGGGCCTAACACGCTTCCCGCCAGAGAGACGCAGGTATTCGCCGAGATAGTTGATCACCTGCACGTTCGAACGCGCCTGGCGCTCGAACTCGAGCTCCACCTGCATCAGCTCGTTCGAGATGAGACTAAAGATCCGGCGCGCCGTGGTCCTTGCCTCTTCGTCCAGTGCGATGGTGTGGCCTGACGTGGTCATGACACGTTTTACGATTTAGTTTGAGCGATAGTTCGTAAACTGCATGTGAATGCCGAAGTCTTTATCCTTCAGCCTGGCTATGATGTCCTGTAGCGTATCGCGATCGCGGCCTGACACGCGGACGACGTCACCCTGAATGGAAGCCTGGACCTTTGCTTTGCTGTCCTTGATGAACTTGACGACCTCTTTGGCCTTCTCTGTCGGAATGCCTTCCTGAATCTGCGCGCGTTGCCGGACAGTGCCTCCGGCAGCGGGTTCAACTTTGCCGTAAGTGAAAGCTTTCAGTGGAACTCCGCGTCGCACGAGTTTCTGCTGGAGGATGTCGTTCATGTTGCGGAGTTTTGTTTCGTCTTCCGCGCTCAGGACCAGCTCGTGTTTTTCGAGCACGACATTCGCGGAGCTTCCCTTGAAGTCGAACCGCTGGCGCACCTCTTTGAGCGTCTGGTTGAGAGCATTTACGACCTCTGCGGAGTCAACCTGAGAGACGATATCGAAGGAATTCTGCTGCGCCATTGGCCTTGAGAATACCATCAAACGCCAGCATGTGAAAGTTATCTCATGCTCACAAAGCGCTTTATATCCTGAAGAAACTCGTGAAATTCTCGCTCGTTATCCGCCCGATTTCTTCAATCTCGACGCCGTGAATTCCCGCGAGACACCGAGCGACTTCCACCACGTACGCAGGCTCGTTGCGCTTACCGCGATACGGTATCGGAGTGAGGTACGGACAATCAGTCTCGATCAACAAACGATTCAACGGAACCTGCTTCGCAACCTCGCGTAATTCTTCAGCCTTTTTGAAGGTCACAATCCCGGAAAACGAGATCATGAACCCCAACTCGAGCGCCTGTTGGGCCAACGCCATGCTGCCGCTGAAGCAATGGAAAATTCCACGACGCTCAGCCCCTTCATAATCACTCTTCAAGATCTCGATTGTCTCTGACTCCGCTTCGCGCGTGTGAATCACAACCGGCAAACCACACTCGCGCGCCGCTCGAAGCTGGCGCTTAAAGACCTCTACCTGCACATCGCGCGGCGAGTTGTCGTAGTGAAAGTCGAGTCCAATCTCACCCCAGGCCAGAACGCGGTCATCCTGGACCAATGCTTTGATCTTTTCTTCCGCTCCGTCGTCGTAAAAGCGCGCATCGTGAGGATGTGTTCCTATGGCCGTGTAAACGGATTCATATTTCTTACCGACATCGACCGCGCGTTCCAACACGCCCGCGTGCGGATCTCCCGTTCCCACATTCAAGATCAGCGACACGTCAGCTACCCGCGCTCGCTCGACGATCTCCTCGCGATCCGCATCAAACTCCGGCCCGTCGATGTGCGCATGCGAGTCAATGAACATTCTTTGTGTCCCTTTTGTGCCTTTTTGTGGCTCACTTTAAGCGCGCACCGTTCGGAACGTCTTCCGTAAAAGTCGCAAGTACCGGCCGGCCCTCTTCACCATACGAAGCTGCCACCACCATTCCCTGCGACTCAAGACCCCGCAACTTTCTCGGCTTCAGATTCGCGACCACGACAACCTTGCGACCCACCAGTTTTTCCGGTTCGTAGTACTGAGCGATCCCCGCCAGCACCTGTCGCGGCTGCTCTTCAGCGAGATCGATCTTCATCAGCAGTAGCTTGTCGGCTTTCGGAATGCGCTCGGCAGACAAGACCTGGCCCACACGCAGATCGACTTTCGCGAAGTCGTCGATCTCGATAAAGCTCGTGACGCCAACTGCGTCGGCTTGCGTTGCGTGCACAACCGGCGCACTCGGCTCAGACGGAACCGGTGCACTCGGCGCTGTTGCCTCAGAAAGGCCCGAGTTGATCTCAGCCATGATCTTCGCTTTGTCGATGCGCGGAAACACCGGCTGCACTTCGCCAATCGTAGCGCCTTCCTTCAACTCGCCCCACTTGAGCTGCGTTGAATCGACTTGCGCCGGAGATCCGTCAAGCCCTAACTGTTTCCAAATCGCCC
>DATNCH010000141.1:0-6579 GCA_035571655.1 Pyrinomonadaceae bacterium | reverse complement strand
GAAATGCAAATCTCGGGGGAATTGTGGCGGCGCTTTGCGCACGCGCGGAGGGTGGTCGTGCTCACCGGCGCCGGGGTTTCGGCGGAGTCCGGGGTGCCGACGTTTCGCGGTGGTGGGAATACAACTGTCTGGAAGGGAATGCCTTTCGACGTCATCTCTTCGGCAGCGATGGTCGAGCGCGATCTGCCCGCCGTTTGGGAGTGGTTCGACTATCGTCGCGGCTTTATGGCAGCCATCGAACCCAATCCCGCGCATTACGAGATCGCGCGCTGGCAGAACCGGTTTGCGGAGTTCACTCTGGTTACGCAGAATATCGATGGCTTGCACCAGAAGGCCGGCTCGCGCGACGTGACGGAGCTTCACGGCAACATCTGGCGCGCCCGTTGCACGGTTTGCCGTTTCTCCCACGACAACTCTTCCGGCATGAAACGCCCTGAGGCATGCCTCGAATGTGGAAACTTCCTGCGGCCGGACGTGGTCCTGTTTGGCGAGATGTTGCCGCCGGGTGCTTTTGAGTTCGCGGCTGAACGCGCCGCCGAATGTGAATTGTGCTTTGTTATTGGAACGTCAGGGCTGGTGTATCCAGCCGCAGGGCTGCCGGAAATAGCAAAGGCGGCTGACGCGTACGTTGTCGAAGTGAACCCAGAGCGCACGCCGCTGTCCGATCTGTGTGACGAGGTTTTGACAGGCAAAGCCGGCGACGTGTTGCCACTGTTCTCAAAATGAAGACTCTTTATTTCGACTGTTTTGCCGGTGCGAGCGGCGACATGATTCTCGGCGCGATGGTGGCCGCAGGTGTAGATCCAAACTACCTGCGCGACCAACTCTCACTACTGCGCGTCGACGGCTTCAGCATCGACTTTGAAACCGTCGACCGCTCCGGTCTGAGCGCAACGTACGCGCGTGTCGAGACTGCACACGAGCACAAGCATCGTCATCTCGCGGATATCAAACAGATCATCGAAGCATCAGATTTGCCGGGGTATGTGAAGGTGCTTTCAGTTCAGATCTTCACGCGTCTCGCCGAGGCGGAATCGCGTGTACACAACGAGCCGGTCGAGCACGTTCACTTTCATGAAGTCGGCGCACTCGATGCGATTGTCGACGTAGTCGGCGCTGCGATCTGTTTTGACTATTTGGATATCGGACGTTTCGTATGCTCGCCCTTGCACGTCGGGAGTGGTATGGTCCAGATGGCGCACGGCCGCTTTCCGATCCCGCCACCCGCAGTCGCAGAACTGCTGAAAGGCGTACCGTTCTACACAACCGACATCAAAGGCGAACTGCTGACGCCGACGGGCGCCGCGATCCTCACATCGGTTTGCAGCGAGTATGGTCCAATTCCTGAAATGACGACCGAAAGCGTGGGCTACGGCGCCGGTACGCGCGAATACCAGGATTTTCCGAACGTCTTGCGCGTGTTGTTTGGAGAGACCAAAGAGCATCCAAACGACGATCTGCTCTGGATGTTGGAAACCAATCTCGACGACGCTTCACCACAGATCATCGGTCACGTCATGGATCGCGTCCTCGAGTTAGGCGCACTCGACTGTTTCTTAACCCCGGTGCAGATGAAGAAGAACCGCCCCGGAGTGCTTTTGTCAGTACTTTGCAGACCCGATGAAAAGGAAGCGGTCATGAAGTTGTTATTTATGGAAACGACAACGCTGGGTATCCGCAGTTATGAAGTCCAAAGGCGTGGGCTGCAACGAACCGTGGTTCGGGTGGAAACGCAGTACGGAACAATCGATGTTAAAGTAGCGCTACTGGAAGGGCGCGTGGTAAACGAAATGCCGGAGTTCGAGCAGTGCCGGGCGGCTGCGGCCCGGGCGAACGTCCCTCTAAAAGTGGTGGAGGATGCGGCGCGAGTCGCACTGGCTAAAACTCGCCACGGATGAAGCGCGGGTAATAGGTGTTATGGCAACAAAGTTTTTAGATCAAAAGAACGAAGTCGATCTTGACCTGATCGCGCAGGGCGTGCGGATGATCATCGAGGGCATCGGCGAGGATCCTGAGCGCGCAGGTTTATTGGAAACGCCGCAACGCGTCGCCGAGATGTACGCTGAGTTGACCTCGGGCATGCGCGAAGATCCGGCGCAGCACGTCGTACCGCTGCCGGGCGATAAACACGACGAGATGGTGATCGTGAAAGACATCTCGATAGCATCGTTGTGCGAGCATCACCTGGCTCCGTTTGTCGGTCGCTGTCATATCGCGTACATCCCGAAGGGCGGCCGCATCCTCGGCATCTCGAAGCTCGCGCGCCTCGCCGAGACGTTTTCGCGGCGACTGCAACTCCAGGAACGTCTGACTACAGACATTGCAAACACTCTTTTCGAGGGGCTCAAGCCGCTCGGCGTGATGGTCGTGATCGAAGCGGAACACACTTGCATGACGCTGCGCGGCGTCAGGAAGGCCGACGCGAAGACGGTGACGTCGGCGGTGCTCGGCGGTTTCCGCTCCGATCCACGCACACGCGCTGAAGCGATGGCTCTGATCAAAGGAAAGGATTAACAAAGGTTCATGTATCGAATCATTGTCGCCGTTGTCATTACTGCGCTCACGTTTGGCGCCGTGCAATCACAAAACGGTAAATCGAGCTCTTCTGAAATCAAGGAAGCAACGCTCAAGGGACATATCAGGTTTCTGTCAGACGACCTGCTCGAAGGGCGTGGCACGGGCGCGCGTGGTGGCGAGTTGGCGGCGAAGTACATCGCGGCACAACTCGAAGCTCTCGGCGCGAAAGGCGCCGGTCCTGATGGAAGTTTCTTCCAACCCGTGTCGCTCGTCGGCGTGAAAGCAGATCCGAGCACAGTCCTGACGATCTCGGGTGCGAGTGGAAGCGAGACTTTCAAATTCGCCGACGACTTCGTCGCGTTCACAGGCGCGCAAACTGAATCAGTAGACGTCGACACGGATCTCGTCTTCGTCGGTTACGGCATCAACGCGCCCGAACAACGCTGGAACGATTACAAGGGCCCTGACACAGATTATCGCGGCAAGATTCTCGTGATGCTGGTGAACGATCCACCAGCGACACCCGCCGAACCAAATCTCTTTGGCGGCAAAGCTCTCACGTACTACGGCCGCTGGACCTACAAGTATGAAGAAGCTGCTCGTCGCGGAGCCGCCGGAGCAATCCTGCTGCACACAGATCAATCCGCCGGCTACCCCTGGGGCGTCGTGCGGACTTCGAATGGCTCCTGGCGATTCGACATCGCTCGAACGCAAGGCGACACCACTCCGTTTCTACAGTTTCGCTCGTGGGTAACTGACGACGCCGCACGTCGTTTGATGAAACTCACCGGGCAGGATCTCGACGCGCTGCGAACCAGGGCGGCGACTCGAGACTTTCAACCAGTAAAGCTTGGCGTCAAAGGCAAGTTAAATCTGAAGAGCGAAGTGAAGCGGGTCGAGGACAAGAATGTCGTCGGCATTCTGGAAGGAAGCGATCCGCAGTTGCGCAGCGAGTATGTCGTGTATTCAGCACACTGGGACCACCTTGGCGTGGGCGCGCCAAACAAAGCGGGCGACACGATCTACAACGGCGCGCAGGACAATGCGACGGGCGTCGCCTGTGTTCTCGCGATTGCTGACGTCATCTCGCATATGTCGCCGCGTCCAAAGCGCTCGAGCTTGTTTTTATTCCCAACGGCTGAAGAGCAGGGACTGCTCGGCGCCGAGTGGTATGCGAAACATCCAGTCGTGCCGATCGACAAGACGGCGGCCAACGTGAACCTCGACTCGATGAACGTGCTTGGACCAACGCACGACTTCATCCCGCTGGGCGCGGAACGTTCGACACTCAAAGGCGTTGTCGATGCAGTCGCCAAGACGATGGGCTTGAGAGTCTCGCCCGACGCGCGTCCGGAGCAGGGCTCGTTCTATCGTTCCGATCATTTCCCGTTTGCGAAAGCCGGCGTGCCTTCGATCAGTTTGAAAGAAGGAAGCGATTACGTCGGACATTCGAAGGAATGGGGCGAGGAGCAGTTCAAGGCTTACAACACGGCGCACTATCATCAGCCCTCCGACGAGATGCGCGACACGTGGGATTATAGCGGCATGATTCAGGAAGCGCAGATCGCGCTCGCGATCGGACGCATGATCTCAGACGCGCCGGAGAAGCCTCGCTTCAATCCCGATGATGAGTTTGCGAAAAAGCATTAGAAAAGCTTCCTCGCAAAGACGCAAAGGCGCAAAGAGGATTTACCTGGCGCCTTTGCGCCTTTGCGAGGAAAGCACCCTTTACAGATGAACACTTTCTACGTCACTACACCAATCTATTACGCCAACAGCCTGCCACACCTGGGCCATCTCTACACGATGATCGTGGGCGACACCATCAACCGCGCGAAAAAACAGCAGGGAATCGAAACCTACTTCCTGACCGGCACCGACGAACACGGAATCAACATCGAGCGCGCCGCACAAAACGCGGGACGCACTCCGCAAGAGCAGGCAGATTACGTCGTCAGTTATTTCAAACAGATGACGAGTAAGTTTGCTCTCGACACCGAACACGGCGGTTACGACATCTTCATGCGTACCACCGAGCCTTTTCACTACGAAGGCGTGAGCGAGCTCTGGCGAAAGATCGCTAAGGCGAAAACTCCAAAGGGTAATGACTCGCTGTACAAGGGCCATTACGAAGGCTGGTTTTGTGCTCCGTGTGCGGAATACAAGACGGAGGACGAGTACGAGAAACCAAAGAACGAAGGCGACCCACCGACGTGCCTCATTCACGAAACGCCTCTCGATCGCGTATCGGAAGAAAGTTACTTCTTCCGCCTCTCTGACTACGACGAAGCGTTGTTGTCTGTGTTTGAGGGTCGCCCCGATTTCGTGAGGCCGGATTCGCGGAGAAACGAAGTAATGAGTTTTGTTCGTGGAGGCTTGCAGGATCTGTCGGTCAGTCGTTTGAAAACGTCGGTCAGTTGGGGCCTCCCGGTTCCCGATGATCCCGCGCACACGATGTACGTCTGGTTCGACGCGCTGACGAACTACATCACGGCGATCGGCTATGGAAACAAGGAGCGCGAGCAAGCCGTCGGATTTGAAAAGTTCTGGCCTGCGCTGCACCTGGTCGGGAAAGACATTCTGCGGTTTCACGCGGTTTACTGGCCGGCGTTTCTGATTGCCGCGGGCATCGAACTTCCGCGCGCGATTGTGGCGCATGGAATGTGGGTCGATCCGGCCGGGCGCAAGATGTCCAAGACACTCGGCAATGTGATCGAGCTTGACGTCTTGCACAGGCACTTTCCCATCGACGTGATTCGCTACTTCGTTTTGCGCGAAATGGTGTTTGGACAGGACGGGCGCTTCGGTTACGAGGCGCTGATCGATCGCGCCAACAGTGATCTCGCCAGTGGCTGGGGAAATCTTTCCAGCCGCACGTTGACGATGATCGGGCGTTACTGTGATTCGCGAATTCCTTCGGGCTTGATTCCTGAAGACAAGTTGTTGCTGGCGAAGCGTTCAGGTGTCGACACGGACGAGACGACCATCGCGGGATTCATCGAGCACGCGCGCGATCAGTTCTTACTGCATCTGGAAAACCTCGCATTTAGTCGAGCACTCGAAACGGCGTGGTCTGTGATCGCGCGCGTCGACAAGGCGATCTCCGACGCAAAGCCCTGGGATCTCGCGAAAGATGAAAACCAGAAGCAGACGCTGGGTGCCGTGTTGTATCGGGCCGCAGAATCGCTTCGCTGGTTGGCCGTGTTGCTGCATCCGTTTATGCCGTCTGCGAGCCAGGCAATGTGGACCCAGCTCGGACTGGATGGCTCACCGGCGCGGGTAAATCCAAAGGAGCTCAAGTGGGGCGAGCTCAAGGAAGGCGCACGGATTGGCGATGTGCAAGCTGTCTTTCCGCGCATCGATAAGGCCAAAACAATTGCAGAGATCAACACGGGACCGAGCGCGGGTGTTCACGCGACGGAGGCTGACGCCGTTCCTGCTGCTTCAGAAACAACGCAACCACCACCGCCGATGAAACACGCGACAGAAGCCGACGCAGTTGGCGTCACGAGCTTCATCGAGATCGACGACTTCGCGAAAGTCGATCTGCGGGTGGGCCAGGTGTTATCGGCCGAGCGCATACCAAAGGCTGACAAGCTGTTGCTGATGAAAGTCGATATTGGTGAAGAACAACCGCGACAGATACTTGCCGGTATCGCGCAGTACTACGAGCCAGAGAAACTCGTCGGCCGCAAGGTCGTCATCGTTGCGAACCTGAAGCCGCGCAAGCTGCGCGGTTACGAGTCGCAAGGCATGGTCGTCGCTGCTTCTTACGGTGAAGAAGGACGGCCGGTGATTGCGACGTTCACGGAAGATGTTCCGAATGGCGCGCGTTTGAAATGATCCATAAAAAGGCACAAAAGGGAACTGATGTTTATAGATTCACACGCGCACATTGATGGGCCGGAGTTTGACGATGATCGGGAAGAAGTTCTCAAACGGGCGCACGATGCGGGTGTCTTGACTATCCTCAACGTGGGAACGGGCGATCCGCACAGCGGCGCGCTCGAGCGTGCCGTCGAGTTTGGCCGAACACACGAGAACATTTACACAGCTATCGGC
>DATNCH010000140.1:0-11629 GCA_035571655.1 Pyrinomonadaceae bacterium | reverse complement strand
GAAGGCGTGGCGGGCGACAACGTGGGACTGTTGCTGCGCGGTATCGACCGCAAAGACATCGAGCGCGGGCAGGTGATTGCGAAGCCGGGCAGCATCACGCCGCACACGAAGTTCAAGGCCGAGGCGTACGTGCTGACGAAGGAAGAAGGTGGACGACACACGCCGTTCTTCAGTGGTTACCGGCCGCAGTTTTACTTCCGCACCACGGACGTGACCGGGGTGGCGACGTTGCCGGAAGGGGTGGAGATGGTGATGCCGGGCGACAACGTGGCGATGGAGATCGAGTTGATCGCGCCGATCGCGATGGAGAAGGGACTGCGATTCGCGATTCGCGAAGGTGGTCGCACGGTGGGCGCCGGAACGGTGTCGGACGTTATTGAATAGGGTGATTTATGCCACGCGATAACATAGTGCTTCAGTGCGGTGTGTGTAAGAGTCGGAATTACGTGACGACGAAGAATAAGAAGACCACGCCCGACCGATTGGAATTCAGCAAGTTCTGTCGCCGTTGCCGCAAGCACACGGATCACAAAGAGACGAAATGAATTTTGACACGGGAGACAGGGCGACGCGGAGACGCGGGGTTTTCTCTGTGTCACCGGGTGTCTCCCAGTCCCCGCGTCGTAAAGACAGGGGTATAGTGTCAACGGTTAGCACGTCGGTCTCCAAAACCGAAAGTCCGGGTTCGAATCCTGGTACCCCTGCCATTTGAGACAAGACCGGACCGCGTGCGGAACAAGTTTGAAGTATTAACGTTCACGGAATTATGGCTGAAACAGAAAATCCAGACGCACCAATGGTAGCGCCGAGAACTGCCCGGTTTGGTGAAGGACCGGAAGGCAAAGTGGCTCGACGCGAGCGCGGACAAGGTGCGCAGCAGCATCGTCCGGGACGTTTTGTCCAGTTTTTGCACGACGTGCGGGCTGAGATGAGGCGTGTTTCCTGGCCGTCGGTCAAGGAAATCCAGAACACGACCATCATTACGTTGATCGCAGTCGTATTTTTTGCGCTGTATCTGTTTCTGGTGGATACGGGAATGACCCAATTCGTTTTGGGTTTGCAGTGGCTGTTGGCAAAGATTGCAGGATGGTTAGGCTTCGCGTAAGAGGAAGAGTTTGTAATGCAGCAGTGGTTTATTCTTCATACGTACTCGGGACACGAGAAAAAGGTACGCGACAGTCTGAAGGCGCGTATACGGGATACCGATCTCCAGAATGAGATAACGGAGGTGTTGGTACCCACGGAAACCGTCGTCGAGATGCGTGGCAACAAGCGAATCGAGTCTGCCCGCATGTTTTATCCCGGTTACGTACTGGTGCAAATCGACTGCGACGAGCGCGGCCACATCCCTGACAACGTGTTTCACATGATCAAGTCGACGCCGAAGGTTACGGGTTTCGTCGGTGGACACAATCCGACGCCGTTGACGCCGCAGGAAGTCGATCAGATCGTGAACCAGCAGGCAGAGGCCGCGGAAAAGCCGAAGCCGAAGTTTTCTTATGCGGCGGGCGAGACTGTGCGTATCAAGTCGGGGCCGTTCCAGAGCTTTACGGGCAAGGTTGAAGAGGTTAACGAGGACAAATCGACGTTGAAGGTGACGGTGACGATCTTCGGCAGGTCGACGCCGGTCGAGTTGAATTTCCTCGACGTTGAGAAGGTGACTTTCGCAGAGGAAGAATAGGTCATATAGGACCTATTTTGAGAAGAGAAGATGGCAAAGAAGATTACAGGTTATATAAAGCTCCAGGTGCCCGCCGGCAAGGCTAATCCGGCGCCGCCGATTGGTCCGGCGTTGGGCCAGCACGGCGTGAACATCATGGAGTTTTGCAAGGCTTTCAACGCCAAGACCGCGCAGATGGATCCGGATCTGAAGGTGCCGGTTGTGATCACGGTCTATGCGGATCGTTCGTTTACGTTTGAAACGAAAACGCCGCCCGCCGCGGATTTGTTGAAGAAGGCCGCGGGGATTCCGAAGGGCTCCGGTAAGCCGAACCGCGAGAAGGTTGGATCAATCTCACGCGCGAAGGTTGAAGAGATCGCCAAAACGAAGTTGCAGGATCTGAATACCACGAGTCTGGAATCCGCGATCAAGACGATTGAGGGAACAGCCCGGCAAATGGGGCTGACGGTTGAGTAAAGTCCAAAAGGACCTATTAAAGAGGGAGGGACGATTAAAGTCCCGCTTGCACCTCGGAGATAAAGCGTGAAGAAACACGGCAAGAAGTATCGCATCGCGCTCGAAAAAATCGAGCCGGCACGCAAGTACAACCTCGAAACAGCAATCGCTAAACTCAAAGAGATCGCGTTCGCGAAGTTTGACGAAACAGTTGAATTAACAGTCTGGCTCGGCGTCGATCCGCGAAAAGCCGATCAACTCGTACGCGGAACGATCGTTCTGCCCCACGGTCTCGGCAAGTCCAAAACGGTCCTCGTGATCGCACAGGGCGACAAGGTCAGGGAAGCGGAAGAGGCTGGAGCCGACATCGTCGGCGGTGAGGACATCGTCACCCGAATCAAAGGCGGCTGGACGGATTTCGACGCCGTCATCGCAACGCCTGACATGATGCGTCTGGTTGGTGGGCTCGGTAAGGTGCTCGGACCTCGCGGTCTCATGCCCAATCCGAAAACGGGCACGGTTACTTTTGACGTAACTACCGCGATCAAGGAGACGAAAGCGGGCAAAGTCGAATACCGCGTGGATAAAACGGGCGTCATCCACGTCGGCGTCGGCAAGGTCTCGTTCGAAAGTGACAAACTTCGAGACAACGCGAAGGCGCTGCTGGATGCAGTTGTGAAGGCGAAACCGGCTACGGCAAAAGGCAAATACGTGAAGAAAGTGAATCTCGCTGCCACGATGAGTCCGGGAGTTCTTTTGGACGAAGCGGCATACGCTAAGTAAAGGTGGGGAGCTGAAACAATGAAATCAAAACAACAGAAACAGAAAGATCTCGACGCTCTCACCGAACAGTTCAAGAACGCCAAGGCCGCGATGGTGGTTGGTTTTCAGAAGATGACGGTCGCGAAGGATCAGGAGCTGCGCAATCAGCTTCGCGAAGCCGGTGTTTCTTACGAGGTGGTGAAGAACACTCTGGCGCGAAGAGCTTCAGAAGGCACGGCGCTCGAGGCCGCCGCGGAACACTTTAAAGGAGTAACGGCGATTGCGTTGAGCAACGGCGATCCCGTCGGTTTGTCGAAAGCTATTTCAAAGTTTACGAAGGCGAATCCGGAAATCTTTACTTTCAAGGCCGGAGTCGTCGAGGGCAAGGTTGTCGCGTTGCGAGACGTCGAAGCGATCGCCAGTTTGCCTTCGAAGGAAGAGTTGATTTCAAAGGTGATGTTCCTAATCAATTGCCAGGCCCAACGTTTGGTGACGGTGATTTCCGCTGTGCCGCGCAACCTGGCAGTCGTTATTAAACAGATTGGTGAGCAGAAGACCGCATAAGGTTTTGAGGAGGATAGAAAGGTAATCATGGCAGCAACACGCGAAGACGTAATTGAGTTTTTAAAAGGCATGACTCTCCTGGAAGCTTCACAGTTGGTGAAGGACCTGGAAGAGACTTTCGGCGTTTCAGCCGCAGCGGCAGCCGTCGCAGCCCCCGCAGCCGCAGCCGGCGGTGGCGCTGAAGCCGCGGCAGCCGCGGAAGAGAAGACTGAGTTTGACGTGATCCTGCAGGCGATTGGCGGCAACAAGATCAACGTGATCAAGGTTGTACGCGAGGTCACCGCGCTGGGATTGAAAGAAGCGAAGGATCTTGTAGAAGCAGCCCCCAAAGCAGTGAAGGAAGGCGTTTCGAAGGAAGAAGCAGAGACGATCAGGCAGAAACTCTCGGACGCCGGGGCGACCGTCGACGTTAAGTAACATGGATTAACGCGGAAATAAATCCGGATTTACTCCGCATTTTCCGTGTAATCCGTGGCTTGGTTCGATTTGGGTTTTTTCTCGTGGCTTGACACAAGGATTGTAAGTGGCTAAGTTAAGGGAGTATTGAGGCGCTGGCGTTACTCCCAGAAAATTTGACGGAAGATCCGCCGCTTTTGGTTAACAAGCGGTCAGGGCATTGTACGCTCTGACCGCGCTTTGCCGTCTTTAATGGGCAATTGGGCAATAATAAAGGAATCTCACATGTCTGCAAATCTGCTCCAAACAATTACTACCGGGTTAGGAAAACGTACCAGTCAGGCACCTGAGCGTGAGGACTTCTCCAAGATCGCCACTGCCGTCAGGATCCCGAATCTCATCGAGATTCAGCGAGAATCGTACAACCGATTCCTCCAGATGGATCTCCTGCCGGAAGAGCGCGAGGCCACCGGCCTCCAGGCGGTGTTTAGGTCGGTCTTTCCGATCTCAGACTTTCGCGGCACTGCCACGCTCGATTTTGTCGAGTACCAGATTGGTAACTGGCAGTGCAAATGCGGACGTCTCGAGGGTCTGAACTATCTTCGATCGAACTGCAAAAACTGCGGTGCGACGATCAAGGTAAATCCGTTGGCAGCGGGAGACACGCTTTGCCATCGTTGCGGCACCTTCAACTTCGTGCGCCCGCAGCTTTGCGAAAACTGCGGCGAGCCTGTCGGTCTGAAACACAAGCACGATCAACAGGAGTGTCAGGAACGCGGCATGAGCTACAGCGTTCCGCTCAAAGTGAAGATCCGGCTCACGGTGTTTGACAAGGATCCGGATACAGAAGTGCTGTCCATCCGCGACATCAAGGAAGAAGAAGTCTTCTTCGGCGAGATTCCGCTGATGACCGACAACGGCACGTTCATCATCAACGGCACCGAGCGCGTCATCGTTTCGCAGTTGCACCGTTCGCCCGGCGTCTTCTTCAAACGCGGCGCGATCTACGTCGCGAAGATCATTCCGTATCGCGGTTCGTGGGTTGAGTTCGAATACGACCAGAAGAACCTGCTCTACGTCCGCGTAGGTAAGCGCAAGTTCCTGGCGTCGATATTCCTCCGCGCCCTCGGACTCTGGTTCAACCAGAAGTCTGATCTAAAAGGACTCCGCACTGACTCGCAGTTGGAAGACGCGGTGAAAAATGCGGCTTTCACCGACGAAGACATGCTCAAGGCGCTCTACGTCACTGACCAGATTCGCATCGAGAACGGTCGGTTGCTGGTCCAGGTCTCGGACGAAGGACGGCACACGAATCTCGTGGGCATGAAGGTCGACCACGACATCAAGGGCAAGGGTCCCGATCCGATTGTCCGTGGCGGCAAGAAGGTCGCCGGCTCTGCGCTCGAAGCATTGCGCAAAGCCGGTATCAAAGAGGTTGAAGTCGACTCGTCGCAGTTGGAAGGTGCTTTCACCGTCTCTGACATCGTCAACACCGAGAGCGGCGAAATCATTCTCGAAGCCAACAACGAGGTCACGCCCGCGAAGCTGCAGGAGATCGTCGAAGCCAGCATTACGAGCCTGTCCGTGTTCTTCCCGGAACGCGACGACGTTGGACCAGTGCTGTCTCTGACGCTGAAGAAAGACGTCATCACGAAACCGGTCGACGCGTTGTTGGAGATCTACCGCAAGATGCGTCCCGGCGATCCGCCGACCGTGCAGACTGCTTATCGTTTGCTCGAAGCGATGTTCTTCGATCCGCGCAAGTTTGATTTCTCGCGCGTCGGTCGTCTGAAGTTCAACATCAAGATGGGCAAACCCGAGCGCGACCGCATCGACGACCCACTTCTCTCCGCGCGGGATTTTTACGAAGTAGTCAGTTACGTGCTGAAGATGCGCAAGAACCCGTCTGAGTACCAGGCGGACGACATCGATCACCTTGGCAACCGGCGCGTGCGCGCTGTCGGTGAGTTGCTGGAAAACCAGTTTCGCATCGGTCTCGAGCGCATGGAGCGCGCGATCAAGGAGAAGATGTCGATCCACCAGGAAATGCAGACGACGATGCCGCGCGATCTGATCAACGCGAAGCCGGTCACGGCTGCGGTACGCGAGTTCTTCGGATCGAGCCAGTTGTCGCAGTTCATGGACCAGACAAATCCGCTCTCGGAGATCACACACAAGCGCCGCCTGTCGGCACTTGGACCGGGTGGTCTGTCCCGCGAGCGCGCCGGGTTCGAAGTGCGCGACGTACACCCGACACACTACGGGCGCATCTGTCCGATCGAGACTCCTGAAGGTCCGAACATCGGGTTGATCTCGAGTCTGTCGTGCTTCGCGCGCATCAACGAGTTTGGCTTCATCGAAGCGCCGTATCGCAAGGTCAGCGACGGGCGCGTCGTCGAATACGTGCGCGTCATCAACGGCGGCGACACGAAGCTCAAACCAGGCGATCACATTCCGGAGGAGGACGTCGAGAAGGCGAACAAAAAATTGGGCGCCGACGCTCGTAAGGCTGAGTTCGAACCATGGCCGTTCTACCTGACGGCGTGGGAGGAAGACAAGCACGTCGTCGGTCAGGCCAACATCGAGCTCGACGAGGCTGGCAACATCGTCAACGAGCGTAACGCTGCTCGAAAGGCGGGCGAGTTCATCCTCGCGCAACGCAAGGACATCGAGTACGTCGACGTCTCGCCGAAGCAGTTGGTCTCGGTCGCGGCCTCGCTGATTCCGTTCCTCGAGAACGACGACGCGAACCGCGCGCTGATGGGATCAAACATGCAACGCCAGTCAGTACCGTTGCTCCGTGCTGAGGCTCCGTACATCGGAACCGGCATGGAAAAGGTGACGGCACGTGACTCGGGCGCCGTGGTCGCAGCCAAACGCGACGGCGTCGTCGATTACGTCGACTCCGAACGCATCATCGTCAAAGCCGATCACAACGTCGACGGCACGATCTCGCGCGAGGTGACGGCAGACATTTACACGTTGATCAAGTTCAAGCGTTCGAACCAGAACACTTGTATCAATCAACGGCCAATCGTCCACGTCGGCGAGCGCGTCGAGAAGGGTCAGGTAATCGCGGATGGCCCATGTACCGATCGCGGCGAGCTGGCGCTCGGAAGAAACGTGCTGGTCGCATTCATGCCGTGGCGCGGCTACAACTTCGAGGACGCGATCCTCGTTTCCGAGCGGCTCGTGAAAGAGGACTACTACACCTCGATTCACATCGAAGAGCTCGAGATCGAAGCGCGCGACACGAAGCTTGGACCAGAGGAAATCACGCGCGACATCCCGAACGTCGGCGAGAACATGCTTCGCGATCTCGACGAGAGCGGCATCATTCGCATCGGCGCCCAGGTGAAGCCCGGTTCGATCCTGGTCGGAAAAGTCACGCCGAAAGGCGAGACCCAACTGACGGCCGAAGAAAAACTGCTGCGTGCGATTTTCGGTGAGAAGGCCGGCGACGTTAAAGACGCTTCGCTCGTCAGCCCGCCGGGAATCGACGGCACAGTCGTCGACGTGCAGGTCTTCACCCGCAAGGGTCAGGAGAAGGACCAGCGTTCACTCGCGATCGAGCAGGACGAAGAAGATCGCCTGCGACGCGACCTTGAAGACGAGATTCGTATCCTGCGCGAGCAGCGCGACGAGCGAATCTACGAGCTACTGGAAGGCCGCAAACTCTCCGCGGATCTCACCGTGAATCGTGAGGTGTTGATTGAGAAAAATATCGCGATCACGCGTGAGATGCTCAAGGCGGTTGAGCCGAAGGCGCTGAGAAAAGTGCAACTTGCTTCTTCGCGTCTCGACATCGGCGCGGAGATCAAGGAGTACGAAGATCGCACGGAACGCCAGATCAAGATCCTCTCTGACATCTATGAAGAGAAGATCGCGAAGCTGCGACAGGGCGACGAACTCTCACCGGGCGTGATCAAGATGGTGAAAGTGTTTATCGCAATGAAGCGAAAGCTTTCGGTGGGCGACAAGATGGCGGGTCGTCACGGAAACAAAGGCGTGATCGCGCGCATTCTTCCAGAGGAAGATATGCCGTACCTGCCTGATGGCACTCCGGTCGAGATCGTCCTGAATCCTTTGGGCGTGCCTTCGCGAATGAACGTGGGCCAGATCCTCGAAACGCACCTGGGCTGGGCCGCGCGTGTTTTGGGTATGCACTTCGCAACACCAGTGTTCGACGGGGCAACCGAAACCGAGATCAAGAAGAAGCTGCAAGCTTCAGGCGAGCGTGCTCGCGAGCTTGGACTGCCGGAAATCGTGAACGAGTCGGGCAAGGCCGTGTTGTACGACGGTCTGAGTGGCGACCCGTTCGAACAGAAGGTGACGGTGGGTTACATCTACATGTTGAAACTGTCGCACCTGGTCGACGACAAGATCCACGCGCGTTCGATTGGACCATACAGCTTAATCACGCAGCAGCCACTCGGCGGCAAGGCGCAGTTTGGTGGTCAGCGATTTGGAGAGATGGAGGTTTGGGCGCTCGAAGCTTATGGCGCGGCTCACATTCTCCAGGAGTTGCTGACAGCCAAGTCTGACGACGTCGCCGGGCGCTCGAAGATTTACGAGGCGATCGTGAAGGGCGAGGCGGATTTCGATCCAGGTCTGCCGGAGTCGTTCAACGTGCTCGTGCGCGAGCTACAGTCGCTGTGTCTCGATGTTGAGTTGATCAACAAGAAGGCTGCGGGTGACGGTGACGGCGCGCAGGATGGTGTTGGTGAAGCGATCGTGACCAGCGCCGTGGAAGCGTAAAGACGGTTGGACAGGATTACGGGATTGCTCAGGATTAACATGTAAATCCGGTCTAAATCCTGTAAATCCTGTAAAAGGTTTTCGTTTTATTAACGGAGAAATCAAAGTGTTCAGATTCCAACAAGAAAAGACGCAACTGGCTCCCGATTTTGAGGCTATTCGTATCTCACTTGCGTCACCGGAAAAGATCCGGCAATGGTCGCATGGTGAGGTGACCAAACCGGAAACAATCAACTACCGCACGTTCAAGCCTGAGCGCGATGGACTCTTCTGCGCGCGCATCTTCGGACCGGTAGCTGATTGGGAGTGCCTCTGCGGTAAATACAAACGCATGAAGCACCGCGGTGTGATTTGCGACAAGTGCGGAGTGGAAGTCACGCAGGCGAAAGTGCGCCGCGAGCGGTTGGGCCATATCGACCTGGCCAGCCCGTGTTCGCACGTGTGGTTCTTTAAAGGACTGCCCAGCCGCATCGGCCACCTGCTCGACATTCCCTTGCGCGAGCTGGAGAAGGTCCTCTACTTCGAATCCTACATCGTGATCGATCCCGGCGATGTGCCTGGATTGAAAGAGCGTGAGCTCGTCAGCGACGAGCGCTATCGCGAGCTCGTGCGCGACTTTCCCGCGCAGTTCGTCGCCAAGATGGGCGCCGAAGCTATCAAAGAGTTGCTCGCGATGGTCGACGTCGAAGAGTTGGCAACAGATCTGCGCAAGCGGATGAGAGAAGAGACGTCGCAGCAGAAGAAGCTGAAGTATTCGAAGCGCCTGAAGGTTGCGACCAGCTTTTTGAAATCCGGCAACCGGCCTGACTGGATGATCCTCGACGTGATTCCGGTTATTCCACCCGAGCTGCGGCCGCTCGTGCCGTTGGATGGTGGACGTTTTGCGACTTCAGATCTGAACGATCTCTATCGACGCGTCATCAATCGCAACAACCGTCTCAAGAAGCTGATGGAGTTGCGCGCGCCGGAGGTCATCGTGCGCAACGAGAAGCGCATGCTTCAGGAAGCCGTGGATGCGCTGTTTGATAATGGGCGTCGCGGACGCGTGCTGCGCGGTGTCAACAATCGTCCGCTCAAGTCTCTGAGCGGAACGTTGAAAGGCAAGCAGGGACGTTTCCGTCAGAACCTGTTGGGCAAGCGCGTCGACTACTCGGGACGTTCTGTGATCGTGGTTGGTCCGGAGTTGAAACTGCACCAGTGCGGTTTACCGAAGAAGATGGCGCTCGAGCTGTTCAAACCATTCATCTACAACCAGCTCGAGAAGCAGGCCCATGCGGCCACCATCAAGCAGGCACGCGAGATGGTGGAACGGCAGGAGCCTGTCGTTTGGGACATTCTCGAAGAGGTAATTCGCGAGCACCCCGTGCTGCTGAATCGCGCTCCGACCCTCCACCGGCTCGGTATTCAGGCGTTCGAGCCTGTGCTCGTCGAGGGTAAAGCCATCAAGATTCACCCGCTTGTCTGTACGGCCTTCAACGCCGACTTCGACGGCGACCAGATGGCAGTCCACATTCCACTGAGCCCCGAAGCGCAGATCGAAGCGGCAGTGTTGATGCTTTCGAGCAACAACATCCTGAGCCCTGCGAGCGGCCAGCCCATCGCAGTGCCTTCGCAGGACATCGTGCTTGGCATCTACTACCTGACGCGCGATCGTGCGGGAGCGAAGGGTGAAGGACGTGTGTTCGCATCGCTCGAGGAAGTGCTGCTCGCGCTCGACGCCGGCGAAGTCACCACGCAAACGCCAATCAAGCTTCGCATCCAGGGCGACTTGATCGACCTCGTCCAGGAACACGATCCGCAGGACATCCTGCGTGCCGTAGTCCAGGACGACGTGCGACGCGTTATCAACACGACCGTCGGACGCGTCATTTTCAACGATTCGATTCCTGCTGGTCTCCCCTTCATCAACGGAACGTTGAAGAAGAAAGGCCTGCAGTCGTTAGTTAACTATTCACACATCCGCCTGGGCCACGAGATGACCGTCAAGATGCTTGACGATCTCAAGACCCTCGGATTCCTGTACGCGACTAAAGCTGGCATCTCGATCGGTATCGACGACTTGGTAACTCCGCCATCGAAGAAAGGTCTAGTCGACAAAGCCGATAAGGACGTCATCGCGGTCGAGCAGCAGTATCTCGACGGTGTCATTACAAACGGTGAACGTTATAACAAGGTCATCGCGATCTGGTCTGAGGTGACGGACAAGGTAGCGAAAGAGATGTTCAAGGCGATGGACGATCGCGAACGCGCCAGCGGTGAGCTCAATCCGATCCTCGTGATGAGCGACTCCGGTGCTCGTGGTAGCGCGCAACAGATTCGCCAGCTCGCCGGCATGCGCGGTCTGATGGCTCGCCCGTCAGGCGAAATCATCGAGACTCCGATCCAGGCAAACTTCCGCGAGGGCCTCAACGTGTTGCAGTACTTCATCTCGACACACGGCGCTCGCAAAGGTCTGGCTGACACTGCGTTAAAAACCGCTGACTCGGGTTATTTGACCCGGCGACTGGTTGACGTGGCGCAGGACGTGATCATCAGCGAAGAAGATTGCGGCACGCTGCGTGGAATTTCGGCGAGTGCGATTGTGGAGGGTGGCGAGGAGATCGAGTCGTTGCGCGACCGCATTGTCGGCCGCACGGCGCTTGAAGAAGTTACCGACCCAATTGAAGGATCTGCAATCGTCGAGTCGAACCAGGAAATCGACGAAGACCTGGCTGGCGAGATTCAACGTTCGGGTGTGCAGCGCGTGCGAATTCGCTCGGTGCTAACCTGCGAATCGCGACGCGGCTGCTGCATCAAGTGTTATGGGCGAAACCTCGCAACGGGTCGTCCGGTCGAGATCGGCGAAGCTGTCGGCGTCATCGCGGCTCAGTCAATCGGCGAACCCGGCACGCAGTTGACGATGCGTACGTTCCACATCGGTGGTACGGCCCGTCTGGAAGAATCGTCCAAACACGAAGCCCGACAGGACGGTACTATTAAATATCTGGATTTGCAGACGGTAAAGAGCCGCAAGGGCGAGCGCATCGCGATGAA